>JACZYA010000153.1 GCA_022571295.1 Acidobacteriota bacterium
CTCTTGCCTTCATCGAGCGCGACATAGGCGTCAAGTCCTTGCCTTTCCTAGTTATCAATCGCAGCAAATACGAAGGTCTCGCGCAGATCAAAAGGTTCACCTCCAGCAGGCGATAGCACACTCGACACAAGTATGGCAGGCGCTTGTAGGGCAGCATGATCTGTGTCTGTACTGGTCAAAGCGGTCTCCATAAGAAGAAATATTTGGAAAGCGTCCAAAAGTGTGCCCAGCTAAAGGGAAAGGACTTTCGCCTGTATAACATAGGCGACTTGATGTATCAGGCGGATAGCAGTATTCCGCCTGGCAAGATTCTCAGCCTCCCTTTAGACAAGCTCAATCTCCTCGTAGAACGAGCTTTCCGTGACACGCTTGAACAGATTAGGAATGCAGGGAATCCAGATGTCATCATCAATGCGCACGCAGTATTCCGCTACAAGAGGGGGTTGATTCCCGGAACTAGCTTCAAGCTTTTGCATCAAATCAATCCAGACTGCTATATCACTCTTATCGATGATGTCCATGAGATAAAGGCGAATCTAGATTCGGAACATCCTGGTCTCTATTCCTACGGAGATGTGCTTGTCTGGCGAGAGGAGGAAATTCTAATTACGAAGATATTCGCCGAATTGAGCGACAAGCCATTTTTTCTGGTGCCCAAGAAACACAACCCAGAGGTGCTGTGCAGGCTTTTGTTGAGCCCTGATGTGCGTCGCGTGTACACGAGCTTCCCAATTACAAATATTCAGGGAAGGCCGGAAATAATCGCCGCAGTTGAGAGATTCAAGCGTGAGCTGAGTAGAGATTTTGTGGTTTTCGACCCGTATACGATTTCGGAAAAGAAATTAGAATACCTTGCGAACTCTGCTAGGAAGAACCGGAAGAGATACTTTTATATCGGAATAGGTAAAGTCCGTGGAAGGAAGAAGATTGCCGTTGCAGATGTGGACGCGATAATTCCTCAGATCGATCAGCAGATAATTTCTAGAGATCTTCAGCTAATAGATCAAAGTCATATGGTCATCGCATACGTTGCTGCACATCCGAATGGTGAGCCGGTTCACTCCGCGGGTACGCAGAAGGAAGTGCAATACGCTAGTGAACAAGGGAAAGATGTCTACTTCATTTGCACACCAACTAGGGAGCCAGGGCCGTTTGAGCGAGATGCCGCAACACGCATCTTTCGGTCTGTGGAGGAAGCACGTGAAAATCTCGCGCGCTGAGAGGAGAGCCAAAAACACTTGTTTCTGGCGGGGTTGAAACCGCCTCAGTCGGCTGTGTGTTCTCAGTCGTTTACAGAGGCCCGTGCAGGAGGGTTTTTGGCGGAAAGGGGTGTCCGTCTGAGCTTCAAGCCTCTGGAAGGCCTTCTAGTATCGAGCGGAACTTGGAGCCTTTTACTGTGAGGTCGTTCCAGACAGTCGCAGCCTCGGGTATCCAACCCTTTGCTGCTGGGTGAACTAGGTGATCGTAACCAGACAAATGTCGATGCAGATAAACCGAGGCGCTTTTCTTGTGTACGGTGATTTGTACTTTGCCACTACCATCGGCTTTCTGCATCAGTAACCAGCCAACGAGTTCCTTCTTGCGGCTCGAACGCATTGCCTTGCCCTTGTGCGGATTCTATCAAAAGCCCCTAGAACCTACCAGCAGCCCGGCGCACGGTGCCCTCTCCCACGCCTAGCTGTCGCCCTATGGCTGCCCAGGAGCGTCCTACGCGCCGTAGAGCGGCTATTCTGGCGCAGTCCACCGCTTTCCTGGGCCGTCCCAGCTTCTTGCCTTTGGCGCGGGCGTTGCGGAGGCCAGCTCGTACCCTCTCCGCAATCAGGCTACGCTCTAGCTCTGCCACTGCTCCCAGGACAGTAAAGACCATCTTCCCCGTAGGCGTGCTGGTGTCCACCTGCTCGGACAGGCTGACGAACTCGATCCCCAGGGCCTTGAAGGTTTCCAGCGCCCGTAGCAGGTGAGAGACGGAGCGGGCGAAGCGGTCAAACTTCCAGACCACCACGGCATCGAACCGCCGGCGGTGGGCGTCGGCCATGAGCTTGTCCAGTTGCGGCCGTTTTTCTTTCGCTCCGCTGATTCCCTGGTCAACATACTCCCCAGCAATCTTCCACCCCCGTCTCTCGCAGTATTCCTTCAACTCGCGGGTCTGCATTTCCGGGTCTTGCCCGTTAGTGGTGGACACGCGGGCGTAGATCGCTGCTTTCACGGCTTGTTCCCCTTTGGTTCAATCCGGCCTCGGTGATCGAACCCTGTTGGGTGCTGCCACTTGTCGGACTGGTCGCCTTCGTCGTGTAGGTGGGCCCGCATGTGTTGGCGCAAAAGTTCGTGCTTTATCTCTTCCGATTGGCCCTCAGGGGAAAAGCCGCAGTAACCGCACTTCCACCCTTCCCGAATGGCCATCCTGGTTTTGCGCTCCGCCCAATCGGATTCCGCCCTCCTACATGATGCTTCGTCGTGCCACGGCTTCTTCTGTCGGGTGGTCACAGGTACTCCGCACCTAGAATGGCGTCTTTCCTAGATACCTCGAACGCTTCCACAACTCTTTCTGAAACCTCGCCAATCCTTCAATCCTTTTCTCCAAGATTGCCAAGCGACTCCTGTAGTTCTCAACTTGGCCTTCCAGCGTTTGCAGGCGAAGCAGGCACTCTCCCAAGAACAGCTTTTTGAGCGTCGCAAGGTCGCGCTCTCGCAGGAGAGCTTTGAGCGGGTCGTCTAGGTTCTTGGCCGTCATTGTGACCACTTATTCGATTTCCAACACCTTCCCGCCTTGCGCCCATTTTGCCTTAGTCAGCTTGGCAGAATAGCGACCGGGCTCGACCTGGCCGTGCTTCTCCATGATTTCCCGAATGTAGTTTCGCTTGTGCATCAAAGCCGTGCGGATGGAAATCTCTTCCGCCAGGTCCGTCTGCCTGACCATGACAGAGCCAGGGAATTGGAGAATCCTGCTCGGCTTCCTCTTGCTCATGCCCGCCTCCACCGCTTCCAACTAAAGCGCCGTGGACGGCCGAATTTGATCGTGGAGTTGTAGGGCACCATCAACTGAGGCTTGCCCTCTTTTACCAAGCAGTAGTACCCCCTCTCTTTTGTTTCCTCATGGCTGGCTTGGCCTGTGTGTCCGTCCGCTACGTAGCCTAGTTTCAGCGCCTCGTTCATTGTTCTCGGTAGCTTCATGACCATCATGCCCTCCTAGCGCGGCCTTGCCTCGTCAGCGCCCCGGACCGCGCCTTCGTTTTGGGGCGGACGCCCCGACAGGTCTGAGGGTTGATGGCTCGTTTCCAACCCCCAGCCTGCTCCCTTACGAGAACCGAGAAGAAGGCACCCGGCCGGGACGCCCCTGGCCCTTTCAGACCAGGAACGTGTGCGTTTCGGCGGTTAGGCCGTGACGACCAGGTGAGTGAAGCGGTCGGGCTTGGTGCCTGCCAATACCCGCTTGGCAAATTCCACGCCCAACTTCCGCTCCACTATCTGCTTCCACGGCACCGAACGGCGCTCGATGATTTTCAGGAACGCCCGAAGCAAGCCCGACTCGACCGGCACGCTATCTTCCAGCGCGGCCTGTACCTCGGCTTCTGTCTCTTCCAGCGCCTTCTTGCGTTCGGCGATCTCGCCCTTGAGCGTCAGAACGTAGGCGAGCTTTTCCTGGGTGATTACTTCGGTGGGTTGCTTGAACGGTACTGCCTGGGGTACGGTTTGGCTAGCCATCGTTGCACCTCCGTGCATCTTTGGTTAGGGGCGCGTTCGGTGCTTCCTACACCGGCGCGTCCCGCCTTTCTACTTCTTCTTTCTCCTTCTCCTGCCGTCCTTGATCTTCGGCAGTTGCTTGCGGGCGCGCTCCACGTCCTTGCGCGTCCAGAGTCGAATCCTCACACCGCCCACAGTGGTTAGCCGTGGTGGAGTCACTCGCTTCTGTGAAATCGCTTGCTGCAAGTTGACCCTGTGAAGCCCGATCATCTTAGCCGCCTCAGTCGTAGAGAACTTCCGCATTGCTGGAACGCATATTACTACAGACCTGTAGTGGTGTCAATAGAGAAATGAAAGCGAAAACCAGGGCGGCTATTCTTTGATGCGCTTGATGAGTTGGCCTTTGTCTTTTTCAGCCACCGGCGCTATGCTCCTGCCAAACCAAAGGGGTAACTTCCTTCTAGGAGGATTAAATGAGCAAAGAAACGGCAGCAGCTATACTGACGAGCGTTTACTACGACAATGTGCATGGTGCAAAAAGCCCCCTTCATCCCCATGTTACTGGGATTCCCGCTGGGAGCGTTGACGAAATTGGCAAAGTCTATGCAGGCTTCTTGCAGGAGCTCCCACAGTTTGAGAAGTGGGCAAGCAATAAAGAAGTGAAGTTTGTAGGCTGAGCTAGTCATTGCTCTGTGCCTCTGTGTCTCGGTGGCTGTCGGTGAACAGCAGGCGGAGCTGGCCGTGTCCATCGGCCGCGTGCCTGCCGTGTCAATGCCACGGGTGAGCCTGCTGGTGCTGGTGGTGCCGGCGCTACCGCCCGCAGGCCCCAGGCTTTGAAAGCTGGGGCTTTACCTCTTGCGTTTGCGGGACCGCTTCCCCTCCAGGTCCGTCCGCCGACCCCGACCCTCGCCGAAGTGCTCGGCTTTGTAGCGGCGAACCTTCTGCACGTCAGCAGCACTCCAGAGATGGACTTGGTGGTTGCCTTGACGAAGCACCGTACTGGCTCGGACTTTGCCCTGCGCCATCCATCGTCTCAAGGTTCGGAGCGGAGTGTCGGATTTCTCGGCTACTTGAGTAATTGAAAGCATGGAGTCTGCACCTCTGGCTCTATGTATGTAACAGGAAGCGGGTCGCGGTCAAGCTAAACAGCATCCGTCAAAAACCCTCTTTCTCCGATGCCGCCAAGTGATTGAAACCACACAGGCGGTTCAGGGCTATTTCTACCCGTCAAAAACATCTGTTTTTGGCGGTTCACTTATCTCGCTTGTGGACTGCGCCATTCTCTGCTGCCATATCTTTTACCGCTTGGGGTAGGCTCTCTGTCTTTCCCGACCAGCAACCAGCGCCCCACCAAAACCCTGCGGCTTTCAGTGTGTTCAGGATTTCCCGTTCGGGCTTCTCAGCGAATGTGACGCGCACATATTCCCCGGCATGGGTGAACGTGACTCCATTGGGCGAATCCTGAGCGGCTGCTTGGCGTTGCTGCACGGTCCTAATCTGCTTTATGCGTTCGCGGTCGGTTCGGATGCGCGCCCCCAGGTTCGTGAGAGAGTAGCTGGGGTAGGGTCGCTTCTCCCAGGAGTAAGCAGTCTTTAGCTTTTCGCGCAGGGTTTCCAGATTCAGTCCCAACGCGGCCAGTCCAGCAGCGTCACCTTTGCGATAGAGGGAGTTGATTTTCTTCATGTTGTCGCGCTTGGCTTCATTCGCAGCAATCCGGGCTTCCAGGGCTTCGATTGCGTCCGGGTCGTCTGAGAACACGCTGTTATGGAGCTGGTGCTGTATCCCATCAGCCTTTGACTCGTGGTGTTCGGAAAGGTCGGACAGTTCGCAGCCCTTTCGTATGTTGCTGTCAATACGCGCAGCGTCCCGCCGTGCCCGGCCTTCGCTGTGGTGGCCGACCAAGATAGGCTGGCCCATCGGGATAACATCTGCGATGCTGTGAGCAGCACCAAACGCGGCACCAGATCGGGCAGACGCCTTTCCCGCCCACTCTTGCCGGCGCTCTAGCTTTCTCTCCAATCGTTCTCGTCTAGTCATGGTTTCCCCCTTGGTGCCTTTAGCATCTTCTCCCCCCGCACCCGGTAGATGCGGAGGGCGAGTGCTAGAACCTTACCCCTTGTCCTGGTTCGACGTAGTTCTGCGCGTAGCGGTCCCAAACGTAGCCGCGCGATTTCAGTTCCTCGATGCAGCGTCGGCAGTAGTCACCGCGTACCAGTCGCCCGGTTTCCGGTTCGCATCGTGGACACCTATCGCACCGCCAGCAACAGCATCGTCGCCAACCGAAGCGAACAAACAAGCCAGGGCTTTCAGAAATTGCTTCAAAGTATTCCATCCCATGTGAGAGCCCTGCTGAGCGTCATACCCAACTCTCGCACGCGCTTTGCGACAATGGCTGCCTTCGGAAATCCAACACGTGAAAAAATGGTGATGCGTGAACTGGCGCAACT
>JACZYA010000154.1 GCA_022571295.1 Acidobacteriota bacterium
CGGTCTCCATGTCGCGCAGGGAACTGACCGCCACGCCGCACTTGCCCACCTCGCCTTCCGAGAGGGCGTGGTCGCTGTCGTAGCCCATCAGGGTGGGCAGGTCGAAGGCAATCGAAAGGCCGGTCTGGCCCTGGCTGAGCAGGTAGTGCAGGCGCTGGTTGGTGTCGGCCGGGCTGCCGAAGCCGCTGAACTGCCGCATGGTCCACAGCCGCCCGCGGTACATGCTGGCATGGATGCCGCGGGTGTAAGGCGGCTGGCCGGGGAGGCCCAGGTCGCGCTCGGGGTCGAAGTTGGGCAGGTCAGCCGGAGTGTAGAGCCGGCGGATGGGATGGCCGCTGATGGTGGTGAACTCCTGGGCGCGCTCGGGCTGGCGTTCGAGCGCCTTCTTGAGCGTGGTGTCCTCCCAGGCCTGCTCGGCGGCGCCGGGTTTGCGCTCCCGTTCTTGCTGCTCAGCGGTGGCCGTCTTGCTGTCTTTCGCCATGCAGTTTGCTCCTGCGCTTCAACCTGCTTTCATCTTAACGGACGGGATGCTTCACAAGCAAGCAGACGAACGCTCGGATTCTTACGGTTGCCCACCACAGAGACACAGAGGACACAAAAAGCACAGAGCGCAATAGCCGCGCCCCGCGCAGACAAGAATGTCTGCGCCACCAATTTCTTGAGCGCAATCTCAACAACACGGTGTTGGCTCTCTACCGACTCCGGGATGAGCGGCTCGAAAGAAAAACGCCGGGCGGCAGCCGGGAGCCGAGGCTCCCGGCTGCGCTCGGGTCAGGTGGAAGGGCAGTGGGTTCTAGTTGCGCCCGGGGCGGAGGCCGGTGCGGCCGGCGGTGATGATGCCACTCTTGGCGTCGTCGAGCGTGATGTTGCTGCGCTCCAGGGTGCGGCCCAGGGCGCGGTCGAAGTCCACGCGCGCCCGCTCAAAATCCACCAGCGAGCGCACTTCGTTGCTGCGGGCCTGGGCCAGGTCGCGCTGCGCCTGAATCACCAGGAAGATGGTGGAAGCGCCCAACTGGAATTTCTTTTGCTCCGCGTTCAGAGTTTCCTGGGCCAGCTCGCGGGCTTTACTGGCGGCGTCGATGCGGGCGCGGTTCTGGTCGAGAGCGATCTGGGCGTTGCGCACCTCAACGATGACGGTGTTGACCGAGCGGCGGTAGCGAGTCTGCGATTGGCGCTCCTGGATTTGGGCGCGCGCCATCTCCGCCTGCCTCACTCGGTTCTTGAGAGGGATGGTGACGCTGAGGCCGAAGCCATAGTCGGGAAAGTCTCCCTGGAATGCCTGAGTCGCTGCCGTTCCCAGCCCGCGGTTGATTATGGTCAGTCCGGTTATCGGGTCCCGTCCGGTGCCCGACAAACCCCGGCCAGTGAAGAATGCAAATGCCGTAACCGTGGGCAGCATGGACATGCGAGTGGCTTTCACCTGCAATGCCTGATTTTTCAGGTCGAGCTGGGCCTGGATAATCTCCGGGCGCTTCTCCATCGCAATCTGGATGGCGTCCTGCACCGGCAGCACCTCCGGCACGTCCGGCACCTGCGGGCTGTCGGTGGTTTCGATCTCCACCAGCACCAGCAAAGGGTCGTTGGGGTTCTTGCTGATCAGATCCTTCATAAGGATCTGCCGTTGCAGCAGGTTGGTGCGCGAGACGATCAGCTCCTGCTGGGTGCGGGCGACTTCCGCCTCCGCGCGCACCACTTCGATCGGGGCCATGGTACCGATCTCCACCTGGCGCTGGTTGTCGTTGTAGAGCTTTTCGGCCAGGGCCAGCGATTGCTCCTTTACCTTCCCGTCTTCGCGGGCAAAGATCAGCTCCCAGTAGGACCTCTTTACGTTGGAGGCAATATCCATCACCTGCTGGGAGAAGAACTGGTCGCTGATCTTGAGGTTGTTCTTGGCCACGCGGATGAAGCGCTTGTTCTGGGCGAAGCCAAAGCCGTTCAGCAGCGGCTGGCTGACCTGGATACCGAAATTGCTTCTGACGGAAGGGTTGAAGAAGTCAAACAGCGACGAGGTGCTCTGCCGGGAGTTGTCCCAGCTAATGGTGAAGGAAGTCCCGGTGGTGAACCCCTGGCTGAACTGAAAGTTGCCGGTGGTGGTGTTCTGGGAGAAGCTGGCCAGTCCAATTGAGGTACCGATGCCGGAGGTGATGGCGTTGTTGACCGGGAACTGCGAATGCTGAATCCGGATCGTAGAGGTGAACACCGGGTCGAGGCTGGCGGCGCCTCCGCCCAGGAAGGTGGCCGTTCCCAAGCCGCCGGCGCCGCGGGCGATACCTCCACCGCGCGAGGCCATGATGTCGGTCTGGGCGATGGCGGGGCCGTAGCGCTGCACCGCAATGTCGAGGTTGTTCTCCAGCGCGAGGTAGATGGCGTCCTGCAGGCTCAGGTAGAGCTTGCCGTCGCGGATCAAGTCGTCCAGCCGCACGCTGTTGTTGAGGTCGGGCAGCGGCACGTACTTGGGCTGGTAAGGGCCGAAAAGCAGGGGGAAGTGAGAATTGCCCTTGGCGTAGTCAATGGAATTGATCTGCGCCTGGGCTCCAACCGGCCCCAGAAGCAGCAGGCCCGCCAACAGCAGGCGCGCAGCAGATGGTGAAATCAGTCGTGACATTTCCACACTCCTCGACCTAAGGATAATTTTTACAACTGCTTATGCTATGAACTACGAAATCCGCAGCAGATTCGTTTCATGAAACTCCTGCCGCCAGGTTCTCCGGGAACTTGAGACCTTGCATGCTTCGCTCGGCGCTGATGTTCCTGCGAGTCCCTCAACTCTTGCACCCGACTGGAGAGCATGCGCGATTCCAAGCCCCCCAGGCCGCTAACCACAAGGGAAGTAACAGGGTTAGCAACTATCGGACAACCGGCAAGCAGGTCTGCACTGACCGGTTCTGCGACAGGGCTGTATCGGAACCGGACACTTTCTGCGCGGAGTGTAAGGATGGCTGCGATTAATCGGTCTCAGCGGCTTGCGCCCGCTCTTCCTTCGTCGCCGGGGTTGGACGAGGCCGCAAGTAGTCGCTCCACGGGGCCTCCGCTTTGCGCAGCAAGTGGCAAAACAGCTCCGCTGTCGCCCGCGCGTCGGAACCCGCTCGGTGCGGGCGCTCGTGGTTCAACTGCAACCACTGGCTCAATGTTTCCAGCCGGTAGCTTTCGCTTCCGGGCAGGAAGCGGCGCGCCAGCTCCACCGTGCAGAGGTAGCGGTTGGTGAGTCGCTGCTCCACCGCCCGGCTGATCTCGGAGTTCAAGCAGTCCACGTCAAACTGGGCGTGATGGGCCACCAGTAGGGCATTTTCCAGCTCGTCCAGCAGCCGGGGCAGCAGCTCTTTGAACCGGGGCGCGTGGCGGACGTCCTCGTTTTTTATGCCGGTCAGTCGCCGCACCCAATAGGGAATCGGCCGCTCCGGGTTGACCAGCGACGACCATTCGTCCACGATCTCGCCTTTCTCCACGTGGCAGATGCCGATTTCGATAATCCGCTCTTGCCCGTGCGCCGCGTTGGTCACTTCCAAGTCGAACACCGTAAATCGCCGGTTCGGGTCGCCGATTTCCTCCGGCGAGGGCTCGGTCCACTCCACCGTGGCATTGCCATTCAGGCGCATGCGCGGGTCGCCTTCAATCAGGGCGGCCACCAATTTTTCGGCTGTCTGCCCGTCCTGTCCGCGAATCTGCATGACCTGTTCGCACACCTGTTGCAGGGAGACGCGCCCATTCTGCTCCTGCAGCAGTTTTTCCAGTTCACGGTGCAGGGCGGAGTCGGGAACCAGATTCTTGTAGCGTCGCAGATTCATGTAACCTGAAGGTAGACTATCCTATCACCAATGCCGTGGCTTGACAACGTGTGAAAGCGCACACTAAGCTGCTGTTTTTGAGGGGGTTGCGTGACGCCGCAGGAAGTCAGGGACTTGCTGGAAGCCACCGGAGCCGTGCGGCGCGGCCACTTCCAACTTTCCTCCGGCCTGCACAGCCCCACCTACGTGCAGTGCGCGCTCCTCCTCCAGCACCCCGCCCACGCCGCGCGCGTGGCAGAAGCTTTGGCCCGGCGCTTGGGCGAGCCTGCCGTTGACGTGGTGGCGGCGCCGGCGCTGGGCGGCATCGTGTTGGGCTACGAGCTGGCGCGCCAACTGGACGCGCGGGCGATTTTTGCTGAGCGCAATTCCGAGGGCCGCCTGAGTTTGCGGCGGGGTTTCGCGCTCCGACCGGACGAGCGCGTGCTGGTGGCCGAGGATGTGGTCACCACCGGCGGCTCGACCCGCGAGACCATCGAGGCCGCCCGCCAGGCCGGGGGCCAAGTCGTCGGCGTGGCGGCTTTGATTGACCGCAGCGGCGGCAGCGTCCAGTTCGGCGTGCGACTGGAAGCGCTGCTCACCGAGAACATTGAAACCTACCCGCCCGATGCCTGCCCCCTCTGCCGCGACCGTCTGCCGTTGGAGAAGCCCGGTAGCCGGCCTGCCCTCTCCACGGCGGGGCCTGCTCCGCCCACGACGAAGCCCGCCCCGCGCTCTGCCTGAGTTGCCATGCGCACCCTGAAGCTAACCCTCTCCTACGACGGCAGCGAGTTCTACGGCTGGCAAATCCAGCCCAACGTTCCCACCGTCCAGGGCACGCTGGTGGACACCTTGCAGAAGATCACCTGCGAGAAGATCCGCCTCTACGGTGCCGGGCGCACCGACGCAGGCGTGCACGCGCTCGGCCAAGTGGCGCACTGCAAGACCCGCACGCGCATCCCGCCGGAGAACCTCCTGCGGGCGCTCAACAGTCTCTTGCCGGCCAGCATCCGGGTGCTGAAGGTGGAGGAGGTCTCGCACGACTTCCACTCCCGTTGGTACGCCACCGCCAAGACCTATCGCTACCGCATCCTGCGCGCGCCCATCTGCCCGCCCTTTTGCCGGCGTACCGTCTACCACTACCCGTTTCCGCTCGACCAGGAAGCCATGGTGCGGGCCGCGCCCTGCTTCGAAGGCGAGCATGATTTCACCTCCTTCGGCTCCTGGGACCCGGAGGACAGGGACAAGAGCAAAGTCCGCCAGGTGTACTCCTCGCGCTTGCAGCACGACCCGGAGCGGGCCGAGCTGGTGTACACCGTGCGCGGGCGCTCCTTTCTTCGTTACATGGTGCGCAAGATGGTCGGCACGCTGATTGACGTGGGGAAGGGAAGGTTGTCCCCCGACGACATTCCCCGCCTCCTGGCCGCCTGCGACCGCTCCCAGGCCGGCCCCACCGCCCCCCCCGAAGGCCTCTACCTGGTCGAGGTCGAATACCCCGAACAAAAGTCCTCAGTGTCCTAATCTCACACCGAGCCCCTAGGTTTTTCGAGAGCTATCCCACCTGCCCTTAACTTAGGAAGCAAAGACAGTTTGGAAGAGGTGCTCAGCACCCGCAGGCTCTTGCCTATCTGCTGCGCGTTGACTTGCCAAGGGGAAGACACCCATACCTACCGCTTTTTGTTCGCTGGCCGAATTGTTAGAGTCTAGCTAGCCGGCTAGGTTTTTAGTACCTGGACTACAGGCTAGTAGACAGACTCACCTCAACGAAAATAGAATCCACGGCATATCTTCCCTTGGGGGCGGCCACTCTGTGCTACGCAGAGGAGAATCATTCGCCGCTAGGCCTGGGAACAGGTGTGCACAGCGTACCAAGCGAAGCAGAACCCTCGCCGTGGAGGGAGAGGGTAGGGATATGTGGAGGAGATAATCGAAATGAAAGCTGCGAGAACAGTTGGGGTATTGGTGTGCCTACTGGGGTTGGCTCTTACGAGCGCAACCAGCCAAGTCGAGCCGAGCGCAACTAGTCATTCGGACGCGGACAGTGTCTCGGCCCAAGAGATCCTGGTGGAGAAAGAACCCGAGCTTAGCGCTACGGATTGCGACGGAGTTTCTGTTTCGACTTAGTTGAAGGAGGGAGTAATGGCGTTGTCAACTGAGTGTACTCGTCCAGTAGATTAGTGACACTTGGCCACCTTTGATTGGCATTGCCACTGCGCCAAGAACTCGTGGGTAGTGAGGTAGCCCAGGTCTTGGTGCGGACGCACGGTGTTGTAGACCTGCTCCC
>JACZYA010000040.1 GCA_022571295.1 Acidobacteriota bacterium
TCCACTTCAATCTGCCGTAACACCGTCACAATCTGCTCCGCCTTATACCTCTTCGTGGACATGACCGGCTCCTCCTCAGGTGGATTCTCTCTCATTCCACCTGGTACAAAAATCCCCGGTCACGTCAGGTTCGCTATGCCAAACTCGGGGTGGACCTGGGACATTCCCTAGAGTTTTCTCCTGATCGTTACAGAGAACTGGCGCTTGAAATGATCGAAGATGATGAAATGGGCGCCGTGGGATATGTTCTGGAAGAGTACCTTGATCGGCTATTTCGTTTCTTGCATGGCCCGGCCTCGTATGCCCATACTCCCATCAAAGGCCCCGCACCGAACAGTTTCTTGCGTTGTGTCTTTGCCTTGGAAAATGTATGGGCTAGTGAAGTTTCCGGCAATCAGATTGGAGAGTCGAACCCTCGAGTGAGCCTAAACCGAGTTACCGCTCAGCCAATCGATGTTCCTCGGCGCAAATTGGGGGATCTCTACAACAAGCCGTTCGCGCTTGTGAGCGATTCCGCAAGGCGCGGCGAGCTGTTTGCGGACGCTGTGTTGAGATACCGACACTGGGCCGTGCCAACTCCAAATCGAGAGACTGAAGGCATGGACACCGCTGCGTTGCGCAGCTTCGGGTCTAATCAGGACCCTCAGGCGCTGGCGCAGAAAATGGAGGCACGCGTCGACGCCTTCTGGGAGGCTTTGACACCTCACCTGCAAACTTAGCTATTTGCTATGTGAGCAAGGGCGTCGGTTGAAGTTTTCCGATCTCTAAAACTGCCTTTGTAGGATCCGGAGACGGTTGGGAAAATTGGACGCCGTGCTTCAGCCCTTCCCTTCGGGTTTGACGACGTACATGTGGGATTGCACAGGAGCCTTGCCTTTCCCAAAGCAGTAGCCGGCCAAGTGGCAGCCGCACAGGCCGCACTCCCCTACGCACTTGGCACATTGCACTTCCCACACGCCCGGCTCCAGGCGGATGCAAGGGATGTGCTTCTTGCACTCGACACAATAGAAGTAGTCCACGTTTTGCTGAAGTTCATTCAGAGTCATGGCCCTCCCCCTGGTGTGGGCGCTGGCTTACCACTCGTCGTCTTCCTCTTCTGACTCGGACCCTTTCACTAGAAAATGGCCACGCAGCTTGGGATGTTCCGGGCTGCACATCTGCCAGCACAGGAACGTCAACACGCCGGTGCGGTCGGCGTCGAACTCCAGCTCGACCGTGTGGCCGGCGGGCACGTCCACCGGCCCCAGGCGCAGCACCGGGATGGCGAAGCTGTGCAGCACGTCCGCACTGTGGAGGCGAAGCACGATGTGGTCGCCCTGGTTGATCTCGATCTTGCTCACCCGGGTTGGCTTGCTCCTCCAGTAGTTGTGGCCGACGACGTCCTCCTTGGTCCAGATGCCGCCGTCGGCAACGGCTGTCAGCGTGATGATCCGCGTCCCGGGCGGATAGGGAGTTTCGAGAAGAGTCCCCGCCTGCCAGGCCCGGAGCAACAGCGGAAGGCCCACCAACACCAGCACCACGCCCAGAACACCCGCAATTTCTTTTGCCGTCATTTTCTTAATCATAGCGTCACCCGATGAAGAGTTTCATGAACACCAGAGTCACACCCAGCAGCAGTGCCGTGGGCGGAACCAAGCTGCGGTGGAGCTGAACCGGATCGGAAAACAGTTGGCGGCCCACCTTGTGTATGCCGCGCACCCCGTAGTAGAAGCCCGCCAGCAGGATGGGAACCTGAATGAACGGCACCCACTCAGGCCAGAAGGGCGTCCAGGGGAAGTGCGCCGTGCCGAACAGGTCCATCCCCCAGCCCAGCGGGTCGGAGGTGACAGAAATAATGTAGGAACCGTTGACCATAATCAGCGGCACGCTGAAGGCGATCCAGGCCAGCAGCCCCATCGGCACCAGCATGTAGGCGTACCTGAGGAAAAGTTCCTTGGTGGAAACGTTGTCAATCTTGGCGTACCACTTCGCCAGGCGGATCGAGAGGTAGTAAAGCCCGGGGAAGACAACCAGCGCCAGCAGCGCCTGTCCTGCTGCGTAGAGCCCGAAACCGCCCCAGTTTCCCACTTCAGAGATGTTGGCCCAGTCTTTGAGCTGCCCGTAGGGGCCCAGCAGCACTACCGAATAGCTGAAAGCCAGCACCAGCATGATGCTGGCCTTCCAGACCTCGTCGTAGCCGCGGATCACTATGTCGCTGGTGGCGAAAGGCCGGACGAACAGGGAGATGTTGTCGTTGGGGCAGCTCTTCACGCACTCGAAGCACAGCCCGCAGTAGTTGTTGCGGTCGAGCTTGCCCATGTAAACGTTCCAGGGGCAGGCCCAGCCATCCTCGCTGCCGCGGATGCAGGACTTGGTGGTGCATTTCAGGCACTCGTCCTTGTCGGTGGAGCGCAGCTCCAGCGTGGCGGTCATGGCGTAGAGGCTGAGGAAGCCGCTGATGGGACAGACGTAGTTGCAGAAAGTCCGCAGGCGATAGATCAGCGCCAGCCCGGTCGCGACCACAATCATGATGCCAAACACAATCACACTCACGATCGGGCGCGTCACCAGCAGCGCACTGAAGGTGGCCAGGAGCAGGAAACCAAAGTTCTGCAGCCAGATGTTGCTCAGTTTTTTCGGCCAACGCTTGTGCAGGCCGAAGAACTTGTTGTTGGTTCCGGGGCTTTTGCCCGACCGCACTTTGATCACCGCCCCGCGCTGCAACCAGTCGCCAAAGAACGGCAGCGGACACATCGTGCACCAGATGCGCGACCCAAAGGGCATCATCACCGCGATCAGCACGAACCACCACAGGATCCACACGTACATAATGATGATGTTGCTGCTGCCCACCGGCGTGCCGAACAGCCCTGCAATCAAGAACAGGTAAAACATGAACAGGTTCGGCAGCAGCAGGAAATACTGGAAGCTGCGCATCCGCACCAACCGCTTCAACCACGGCCAGCGCCGGAAGAGGTCAAACCGCCACGGCTTTTCCAGTGCTTCCACCGGAACAAAACCTTGCTGCGTCTGGGTCGCAGTAGCCATCCTTTACCTCGCAGTGGATTTCGGAGCGTGGCCTTTCTCCGCCAGTTTTTCCTCCAGCCGGCGGACGTGGTCCTCCTCGAACTCGCCCAACTCCTGGTAAAGCTTTTGCAGGTCCGGGTCGGAGATGCGCCCGGCTTCGCGCTGGTAGAACTCCCGCGCCATCAACTCCGCTTTCAGGCCGACTTCGAGCGCCTGCTCCAGGGTCATGGAGTCGAAGATCAACGCTTCGGCGTCTTCCAGGTCCGGCGCCTCGATCACTTCCTTGGGCTCTTCAGCGGGCACGGGCACCGGGCCGAAGCGCGCGCGGTAGCGCTGCTCCAAGTCTGTGCCGTGCTGGCGTTCTTCGTCGGCCATCTCACAGAAGATGGCTGTCACCGAGTCGTCGTAGCCCTGGAAGAGCTGGGCGAAGGTGTCATAGACCTTGGCGTTGCGAGCTTCGATTTGGATCCCGCGCAGGAGCGTGGAGCGGACGTTTTCACCAGATGAGTTACTCACGGCCGTCCTCCTGGAGTTGAACGGCGGAACACCGCCAGCATGGCCACCGCCAGCGCCAGCGAAAATCCCACCGAGGCGGAGTAGAGATAGTTGGGGTGGACGATCAGCTCGCCCTGCATGAACGGGTGCATGTAGCCACAGGTAATGGAGCAGCGGTAGCGGAACTTGCCGGTGCGGTTGGCGATGAAGCTGATTTCTTGGACTTCTTTGTACTCGGTCTCGTGGCCCTCGGAGGGCCGCCGCATCCAGAAGGTGTCGTTTTCCGGCCGTACCTTGGCGTCCAGGTCGTAGCCCTCCAGGTAAAAACCGTGGGTGACATCGGTGGCGACCAGCCGGATGCGGATGCGGTCGCCGCGATTCACCTCCAGCACCGGCGGGTCGTAGGCGTACTTGCTGGCGGTGATGGTGATGGTGCGCTCCCGGGGAGCGGTCTGGCCCAGGTGGGCAAAGAGCAGGCCTCCCCCGCCGCCCAACAGCAGGAGCAGCGCTACCAGCAGATAGTTGGGCACTCGCTTCAGGTTCATGGTGTCTTCTCCGTTGGTCCGCCGAGCAGGTGGACGGCGGCTAGAAAGTCACCGTCACGCTGCCGCTGGCCGGGACCGTGACCTTCCGCTTCTTGGTTTTGCCGCGGTACCACGCCTTGACGACGTAGTTGCCTGCCGGCACATCAGCGATGCGGAACGTGCCGTCGTCATTCAGTTGGGCAAAGTAGGGGTTCTCTAGCACCAGGATGTAAGCCTCCATCTCCGGGTGCACGTTGCAGAGGATGACCACCTCGCCGGGCTTGTTGAAGGTGTGTTCGCGTTTGATGCCTCTGGTCCAGTTGCCCAGGTCGAATTCATCTGCACCGACGCCGAAGACGTTGTGCTGCAAGCTATCGCTGTTGAGGAATTCCACCGTAGCGCCCTGCACTACCGGCAGAACGTGCGGGGTGAAGACCTTGTTCTGCTGGTCCATCAGGGCGCGGTCGCCGTTGAAAGTCCCCGGGACTTTCTCCACGAAGACCACCACCTTGGACTTGTCCTTGGCGCCGACCGTCCCCTCGATGGTGCCGGCCTGCAGGACCGGCGCCAGCGTGAAGAGGAGCGCCACCCCCGTTGCCGCCAAGGTTGCCAATCGGTTCGTCTTTGTCATCATGCTTGATCTCCTCATTTCAATCTTTCTGCGATTCCTGCTGCCGCCGCTAGAAGAGGAACCGGAGCGATGCTTTGAATTGGTCGTCAAACGGCGGCAGATTGGGCGCTCCGCTGCGCGAGATGGAGCCCTCCAGCGCGAGGAGCACGTTGGCGCGCAGGAGCAGAGTGTTGGAAATAGTGGTGCGGTTGAAGCCGGAGGCAAAGTCCGGGTTCACCACTTCAAAGCGAATCGCCGGCTGGATCCACGGCCAGCGGGTCACGTAGTTGGCCTCGATGGTGATGATCTCCACATCGAAGGTTTCCACGTCAGCCAGGAAATTGTTGGTGACCTGGTCGTGGTTGAGCTGATAGCCGCCGAGAAGGTTCAGGTCCTTGAACCACCAGTCGAAGGTGATGCCGGCGCGGTAGAAGGTGTTGGCGGTGTTGTTGAACTCCTCCGGGTTCAGGGGGTCCCCGGTTTCCAGGAAGGCGCCAGTGGTGCCCCGGTAGAGGTAGCCGCCGATGGTCAGCGAGTCATCCCGCCAGTTGTTGGTCTGCGCGAGGACGGATGCGGCGCCCGATCCAAAGACTCCCAGGCCGCCGATCTTGTAGGACCCCTGGACATAGAAGTCCTTGTCGGAATTGACGTCGAACTCGCCGCCTACTTCCTCGGCTGCCTCTTCCAGCTCCTCAATCAGGTCTGCCAGAGCAGCGGATTCTTCCAACGCTTCCGCGGCGCCGCCAAACTCGCCGTTGACCACACCGAACGCCCACATGAATCCACCGTTGCCTCCCGGCCCTTCTTTGCCGCCCCAGATCTCGACCCCTTTCTGGTTGGGAGAGAACCCGAAGAAGTTGCCGGCCGGGATGGTGGGAAACACGTCGGCCAGGTAGTTGGTCTGCCGGATCAAGCGGAGGTGATTGGAAAACGGCACAGCGCGGGGCTCAAACTGCCCCAGCTTGACATTGACCAAGTGGCTGGGATGGTTGTACTGGATGAACAGCCGGCCGATTCCTCCCGGGTGTCCTTCCTCGAAAAGGTCAATGTCGCCGAAAAAGGAGAAAGTTTCGCCGACGGTTCCGCCCAACAGCAACCCGATCTCTTCGATGCCGTCGAACTCGTTCGACACCGTTGCGCTGGGGTTGATGCCATAGCCCATTTCCAGGGTGAAGCCCAGCATGGTGCCGCCGGGGATGTCGGCGGGCCACACCCCTTTGGGCCACACCCGCTTCCAGCCCGGCGAGCCCAGGGAGACTTTCTTCTGTTTTACCAGGTCTTCGTCGTCCTCCGACATGCGATAGCCGGTGTTCTTGAAAGCCCGGCCGAAGGCGTTGAGCTTAGGTGGGGCTACGTGGCAGGTCATGCAACTGGTTTCGTACTTACGCGCAAAGGAGGGCACCGCCGAAGCTGGTTGGGAAATAGTAAACAGGAAGACGGCCACGACCGCCAGTGCCATCCCCGTCATCAAGGTGCGATACCAAGTATTCATCCTTAACCTCCCGAGAAGGGCCCGCCGGAGCGGAACACCTTCTACTGGTTTTTCGAACTTATCTCGAAGAGCACCTGCGCCGTTCCTTCGACCGGCACTTCAACCTCTTGCTCGCGTGCCGGCAGGCGCTGATGCCAGGAGCGCAGCCGGTGCCGCCCGGGGGGAACGTTTGCAATGCGAAACGTTCCATCAGCCTTGGGTTGGGCAAAGTAGGGGTTTTTGACCACCACGATGTAGGCGGACATCTCCAGATGGACGTTGCAGAGCAACTCCACTACGCCGGGCCGGTCGAACTTGACCCGGCGGGCCGTCCCGCTCTTGTACAAACCCACGTTGAAACGCTTGGCGTCGGAGATCGAAAAAACGTTGTGTGAAACCGGATCGCTGTTGGGAAACTCGACGAGAGTTCCTGCTTGGACCGCCAGCACATGAGGAATGAATTGAAGGTTTTTCTGATCCATCACCGCCGGTTCTTTGGGGGCGGGAAAGGGACCTTCAATGTCGTCCACGAAGATAACGAAATCGGACAGCTCTGCCTTCGAGTCCGCGGTACGAACGCGACCTTCGATGTTGCCTGCCAGAACCGCTGGCCCGAGCACCAATCCGGCTACGACTGCCAGCAGCGTTTTGTTTTCCGTTGGGCGCATCATCTGCGCTATGGTGGAATGCAAGTCAGCTTCCCAATGCGTTAGGAAGCACTCATTAGAGTAACTGGTGTGATCACAGTCACATGGAGGAAATCAGGAGGAGATCGGCCGTTCGCGGGCGGCCCTCTTCTGTTACCTGGCGGTTACAACTGCGCTGGAGTTGTTACGCGGGGGTAACAATCGCGGCGGCATCTGATTGGTGCTTGCGGTGAAATTGTTGGGGGTCAATTTCAAACCGGTGCAGCAATTCATACACCGACTTGCGGCTGATCTGGGCCTCGCGCGCCACAGCGGAGATGTTGCCGCGATGGCGGCGGAGGAGATTGGTGAGGTACTGTTTTCCCCGTGAATCCGTCCACTGTTCGCGCGCTGCCTTGTAGCCGATGGCGGCGCGAATCTGCTTGCCCAACTGCGCCTGCTCCCGGATGTAGTCGGGCAGGTCCCGCACCCGCACGGTGTTGCCGTCGCAGAGGACAACCGCCCGCTCGATCACGTTGCGCAGCTCCCGCACGTTGCCCGGCCACTGGTACCGCTCAAGCAGGCGCAGAGCGTCCGGCGTGATGCGCATGCACGGCTTGCCGGCGGCGCGGGAAAACTCTTGGAGGAAATACTGCACCAACAAGGCCACGTCCCCTTGGCGTTCGCGCAGGGGCGGCAAGGAGATCACCACCACGTTCAAACGATAGAGCAGGTCCTGGCGAAAGCGTCCCCGTTGGACTTCCGCGTTCAGGTCGCGGTTGGTGGAAGCGATGATACGGAGGTCCACTTCCTGCAGCCGCTCGCTGCCCAGGCGACGAAAACTGCGCTCTTGGAGAGTACGCAACAGCTTCGCCTGCAACTCCGGGTTCAGTTCACCGATTTCGTCAAGGAAAAGTGTCCCGCCGTGCGCCAGTTCCAGCAGGCCGCGCTTGACCCGGTCGGCACCCGTAAAGGCCCCCTTCTCGTGCCCGAACAATTCGCTTTCCAGGAGATTGGAAGGCAAGGCGGCACAATCCACCGCGATAAACGGCCCCTGCGAGCGGTTGCTGTTGGCGTGAAGCGCCCGCGCGACTAGCTCCTTGCCGGTTCCACTTTCCCCGGTCACCAACACGTTGGCATGCGAGGGTGCCACTTTGGCCACGGTAACCAGCATCAATTCCAGCTCGGGGCTGCGGCCGACGATGTGGTGCACCGAGCAGCACTGTTGCAACTCCTGCTGGAGCCGCACGTTGTCGCGCACCAGGCTGCTGTGTTCGAGCCCTTTTGCCACCACGGCGGCGAGCTGGCCGGCGGTGAAGGGCTTGGTGACGTAGTTGAATGCACCCTTCTTGACCGCATCCACGGCCGAGTCAATGGTTCCGAAGGCGGTAAAGATGATGGAGACCAGGTCGGGATCGAGCGCGGCCGCGCGCTCCAGGACTTCCAGCCCGTTCATCTTCGGCATTTTCAAGTCAATCAAAGCCAAGTCAAACGAGTGCTGGCGCAGCAAAGCCAGACCGTCCTTGCCGCCCGAGGCGGTTTCCACCTCATGGCCCTGGTCTTCCAGGATAGTTCGACAGCTGTGCAGGACCCCTTCGTCGTCGTCGATCACCAGGATGCGGGCTGCCATCGCTACCATCCTCCTTTGGGCAGAGTCACCACCACCGTGGTGCCCTGGCCCGGTTGGCTGTACGCCGAAATTTGACCGCTGTGGTCTTTAACAATGCCGTGGCTAATGGAGAGTCCCAGACCTGTGCCTCGCCCCGGTTCCTTCGTCGTAAAGAAGGGGTCAAAGATGCGGTGCAGGTGGTCTGGGGCAATGCCGCAGCCGGTGTCGGAAACTTCCAATCGAACTCCACCGCCACCATCCGGATCGGGTTCCGAGCAGGCACGAACGACCAGCGTGCCACCTTCAGGCATGGAATCGATGGCGTTGTTGAGTAGATTGACCACTACCTCTGTGAGGCGATTGGCGTCGCCCAGAACGACCGGAAGATTGCCGTTGAAATCCCTGCGCAGGCGAACGTCCTGCGCTTTCAGCCGACACTGAACCAAGCTGATCGCTGCTTCCAGCAATTCGCGCACATCAACCCGGCCCAGCTCGAAGCGCGATTGGCGGCCAAAAGTCAGTAGATTGCGTACGGTCTTCGACACGCGTTCAGCCTGTTGAGCAATCACTTTCAGACTCTTTCGGTGTTTCGGTGGCACCTCTGCTGCGTTTTTCCCTTCCGCCATGTGGCTGGCCAGCGACAGGATGCTTGTGATCGGAGTATTGATCTCGTGCGCCATGCCCCCGGCCAGCTCGCCGACCGAAGCCAGCTTGGCGGCCTGCGCCAGCTGTTGCTGGGTTGCTTGTAACTCCGCATACTGGCGCCGGAGCCGCCGGTCGGCGTCGGTGACGATCATTCCAATAATGCCGGTGGCCAGTCCGACCACAATGGTGAATACGGTGTAGATCAGGATGATGTATTTGCCGATGTGTTCGTTGATATAGTCCATCGTACCCACAAACTGGACAAAACCGGTGGACCCGACCGGGGTGTCGATGGGAAGCCCGATCATTTGGAATCCGTTCTTGGGCTCGCGTAGGAACGGTCCGGCGCTGAAGGGCGCAGAATCCTTGAACGCTTCGTGCACCTCCCAGTTTTCGCCGTAGTAGAAAGTGGCGCGTCGGCCGTCCAAATAGACGTTGACCTCTCGGAGTTCCGGCAGGGTACCGAATTCCACCACCACACGGCGGAGAACTTCCGGTTGGCGGAAGATCTCCTCCAGGGTCTTTCCGCGTTCGCGGTAGTAGACGATGTGTCCGCGCAGAAACTCGGCCAGATTCATGGAGCGTTCTTCTGCCAGCCGCAAGTATTGGTATTTTTCCATACCGACGGTGATGAGCATGATCAGGCTGGCCAGAATGATGAAGGTCAGATTCAAGCGAACAAAGACGCGATCCAGCAGGTTGCGGGAGCGCTCCCCCGCCGCCCACGCAAAGGCAAACAGAGAAACGGAAAGCAGGTTCTGCTCCAGGTTCCAGAGGGAGATTCCGATGGAAGGCGTCACAAAAAACGGTGCGCTGTGCAGAAGGAAAACCAAGCCAAAGGAGGCTAGGGCGGCAAGCGCGGCGGTGGTGCCCTCCTGGCGGCGGCGCCAGACCGCGCGCATCCCAAAACCCACGCCGCCCAGAGCCAGAAGGTCCAGCAGGAGGACGGGCAGGGAATGGGGATAGCCCTCGGAGACCAGTTGCGGGGAGGCGAAAAGAATATCGGCCAGCACCAATCCGCCTACCAGGATTCCGGCTGGGATTGCCCAGCTGACGACGCGGTGCCCCCGGCGCAGCTCGCCCGGCCGGTGAAAGGCCACCACGGTCAACAATCCCCAGACCAGCAGGCCGTGGGAGAAGCTCTGGAAGCCAGCCCAGGCCAGCTCTGTGCGGAAAAAGAACTCCGCCCCGAAATACAGAGTGAGCAGGGCGAAGTGCAGCACCAGAAGCAGGAACCCGGCGGCGAGCAGACGGTTGGGATCGCGCGTCGTCGCGTCCCGGTTGGTTCGCCGTTGATGCAGCAATACCAGCAGGGTCAAACCCGCCAGCAACAGGTGGAACAAGTTGAAGATGAACTGGGTCTCTGCTGTGCGGTTCGCCAAATGCCAGAAGACAGATCCCATGACACTCCTATTCCTCTGGTACAACTAAGCAAGGTACTTTCCCCTCTGGGAAAAATGAATATCCGGCTTGCAACTGCCCTGACCTCAACACGTTAGAGAAACAAACTCGCTGGTGAGTGTTAAGCGGAGGTAACAGCCATTGTGCAATATTCCACCAATCTTGGTGAAATGACCCACGCCTCAGGGACGAGAGCGGGATCGACTACCCAACCCGCGAGATAGGAATTCGACCTTTTCCAGCCGTCCACTCTGGACGCACTCCAATCCTGGATCCCGCCTGCGCCATATGAACTTCCCCGAGTCGGCTCTGCAGAGGCCCTCTCTAGCTTCCTGTGAATTTAGCGCCGACTGAGGCAGTAGTTGTCCTGCAGGGGTGTCCTTAGTCTAGTTTGAAGCTGCGCAAATCAGAGCCCTTGTCATCCGAACGATCTTCCTGAATCCGAACAGGGAGAACGGTGGCTACTCTGCCTGTGTCCGCACTCCGGAACCGGAGGTCGATGTAGTGCTCCCCTCGACTCCGCTTCCCTCGACGTTGCTCCCTTCAGTTTCGCTCAGGGCAAGCGGGACAGGCAGGACAAACGACCCCACCCCGGGCACTACTCTTTAGGAGCCCTGTGTGCTGGTTCGCTCGGGTTTGATCTTGTAGATGACGCGCACTTCGCCGGGCTGGCGGTAGGGGTAGCGATCCAGCCCCAGGTATCTCTTGGCCAAGCGATCAATGTGTTCTTCGGCGCCCTGCTCGGTGATCTCCACCACCCGGCCGCGCACTTCCAGGTAGCGGTAGGGATCGTCGGGGTCCTGAATCGAAAGGGCGACCTGCGGTCGCTGGCGCATGTTCTTGTCTTTCAGGCGGCCACGCGCTGAGTTCACCAGCACGTAGGTGTCGTCGAAATCGACCCACACCGGCGAGGTCTGGGGCGTTCCATTCGGCAGCAGCGTCGCCAAATGGCCAAAGGATTTTTTCTGGAACAGTTCAAGGAAACGCGCAGGAATGACTTCGCTCATGTGATTCAAACCTCCTGACCTGAGTGTACACCAAGCTTCCAACTGCCCAAGCTTGGCTCGGAGCTTCAGGGGCCAAGCCTACGAGACCGTGCGGGCTTCCTTTTTCAGAGGGTGGTTGTCACAAGCCGGAGTAGGGCTGGCGCTTGAGGAACTGGCCCTGGCCGGGCTTGCCCACGAACTTTCCCTTGTCAATCACGAGGCGGCCGCCCAGCAGCACCTGGCGCGGCACGCCTTTGACGCGGATGCCTTCGAACATCGAGTAGTCCACCTTCATGTGGTGGGTCTTGGCGCTAATGGTTTCCTCTTTGTTGGGGTCGAAGAGGATCAAGTCAGCGTCGGTTCCCACGGCGATGGTGCCTTTGCGCGGGTAGAGGCCGAAGAGTTTGGCCGGGGTGGTGGAAACCAGCTCGACAAAGCGGTTGAGCGAAAACCGCTTGCCGTGCACTCCGCCGGTGAAGACCAGGCTGAGGCGGTGCTCGATGCCGGGGCCGCCGTTGGGAATCTTGGTGAAGTCGCCTTTGCCCATCTCTTTCTGCTCCTTGTAGCAGAAGGGGCAGTGGTCGGTGGAGACGGCCTGCAAATGATCCGCCGCCAAGCCGGCCCAGAGTTTTTCCTGGTGCCACTTCTCCCGCAGCGGCGGGGTGAAGACGTACTTGGCGGCTTCAAAGCCGGGCACATCCATGTTTTCGAGCGAGAGAAAAAGGTACTGCGGGCAGGTTTCGGCGTAGACAGGCAGGCCGCGGTCGCGGGCTTCGCGCACTTTTTCCAATGCCTCGTTGCAGGAGAGGTGGACGATGTAAACCGGCGCGCCCGCCATCTCGGCCAGCGCAATCGAGCGCCCGGTGGCTTCGGCTTCGGCGGTGGTGGGACGCGTGAGGGCGTGGTACTTGGGCGCGGTCTTGCCTTCGGCCAGCGCCCGCTGGACGATGACGTCAATGGCGCCGCCGTTCTCGGCGTGCATGCAGATCAACGCCCCGTTGCGCGCCGCCTGCGACATGGCTTTGAAGATCAGGGCGTCTTCCAGCATGAACACGCCGGGGTAGGCCATGAAGAGCTTGAAGCTGGAGACGCCTTCGCGCACCAGGGCGTCCATGTCGTCCAGGCGGGCGTCGGGCAGGTCGGTGATGATGCAGTGGAACGCATAGTCGATGACAGCCTTGCGCTCGGCTTTTTTCATCCAGGTGTCGAAGGCGGTGCGGAGGGTCTGGCCTTTGTACTGAATGGCGAAATCAATCAAGGTGGTGGTGCCACCGAAGGCGGCGGCGATGGTGCCGCTTTCAAAGTCATCGGCGCTGGTGGTGCCGCCGAAAGGCATATCGAGGTGGGTGTGGACGTCAATGCCGCCGGGCATGACGTACAAACCCTGGGCGGAGAGCACCTGGCGGGCTGTCTCCCGGGGCAACTGCTGGGCGATGGCGGTGATGCGCCCGCCGGAGATGCCGATGTCGGCCGCGTAGGTGTCGGCAGCGGTGACGACGGTGCCGCCCTGGATGAGCATGTCGAATTGCATGTCCCCCCCTCGAAGAGCTGCGCTATGGTAGCCAAGGCGCGCGGCGGCGTCAACGCAGCGCTGGCTCTTTGCTGGACACCGGAAACGCGACCGTCTAAGATAGCGAGAGTTGACACCAACTCAAGGCGCGGGGGCGAGGGCACAATGGAATTCGGCATTACTTTCAAAGCAGACATGCCGGTCGAGCGCATCTTGGCGCTGACCCGCCAGGCGGAGACGGCCGGGTTTCTCTACGGCTGGAGTTTCGACTCGCACATCCTTTGGAAAGATCCCTATCCGTTACTGACGCTGATGGCAGCCAACACCAAGCGGATGCGGCTGGGCACCCTGGTCACCAATCCGGTGGTGCGGGATATGACCGTGACCTCCAGCCTCTTTGCCACCCTCAATCTGATTTCCGGCGGCCGGATGCAATTGGGCATCGGGCGCGGAGACAGTTCGCGGCGGGTCCTGGGCAAGAAGCCCACTACGGTTGCAAAGTTGGAAGAGGCCGTGCACGTGTTTCGGGAGTTGAACGCCGGGCGCGAGGTGATGTACGACGGGCAGCCCGTGCGTTTGACTTGGGCCAATGGGTCGCCGCCGCGAGTTTGGGTGGCGGGCTACGGGCCCAAGGTGATGCGCTTGGCCGGCAAGATCGCCGACGGCGTCATTTTGCAATTCGCCGACCCGGACCTGATCTCCTGGTGCCTGGGCTTTGTGAAAGAGGGCGCCCGGGAAGCGGGGCGCGACCCCAAGACCATCGAGGTCATGTCAGCCGCGCCGGTGTGGATGTCCGATGATGTGAAGGCTGCGCGCGAACATGTTCGGTGGTTTCCGGCGTTGGTATCCAACCACGTGGTCGATTTGGTCAGCCGCTACAAGCCGGAGGAGCTTCCCGCAGCACTCACCGCCTACGTGAAGGACCGCGCGGGCTATAACTACCAGCACCACTGCGAAGTCGGAAGCGACAACGCAGAGTTTGTGTCCGATGAGGTGGTGGACCGCTTCTGCCTGGTCGGCCCCGCCGACGCCCACCGTAAGAAACTGGAAGCTCTGGCGCGCGTGGGCGTGACCCAGTTCAATATCTATCTGATGTCGGGCGAGGAAGAAAAGACGCTGGAAGACTATCAGCGCGAAATCCTGCCGCGGTTCAAGTCCTAAGAGCTTGTTGAAAAACCCGTTTGGTTGTCATTCCGAGGAGTCCGCCTCAGGCGGACGACGAGGAATCTGCTTTTTTCTGGGTTTTGGAGCAAAAGCAGATTCCTCGCTTCGCTCGGAATGACAAATTGAACTATTTTTCAACAAGCTGCTAAGAGATCAGTCGCGTGAGCCGGCGGTTACCTGCAAGACTTTCATCTTTCGCTATCACGAAGAGGGCGTTCGCTGCCCCTCCGCGCCGCGCATGAGGGCGAGATAGACCAGGAAGGCGACGCCGAAACCGACAAACCAAGCATAGTCGTAGAGCGGGCGGAGCGCCGGAACCACCAGCCCCACCAGCGCCACCCCGATGCCGGCTCCAAGCGCAGCGATCGCGCGCCAGTTGGTCCCGCGCGTGAATTCGTAGAACCCGTCCCGCCGGTAGAGGTCTTCGACCGCAATGATTTTTTTACGAATCACGAAGTAGTCGGCGATCATCACGCCGGCGATGGGGCCGAGCAGGCTGGAGTAGCCCACCAGCCAGCCGAAGATGTAGGTGCCGTGGCTTTCCAGCAGTTTCCACGGCTGCATGACCAAGCCCAGCACGCAGGTAATCAGCCCGCCCATCTTGAAGCTGATGCGCCGTGGGTAGAGATTAGAAAAATCGTTGGCGGGAGAAACAATGTTGGCGGCCACGTTGACGTTCAGCGTGGCGATCAGCAAGGCCGCCATCGCCACCAGCACGGCCAGGGGATGGCCGAGCTTGCTGAGCACGACCACCGGGTCCCAAAGCGCTTCGCCGAAGATGATTACGGTGGCGGAGGTCACCGCCACTCCGATGAACGAGTAGAACGTCATCGTCGCCGGCAAGCCCAGCGCCTGGCCCATCACCTGCGCGCGCTGGCTGCGCGCGTAGCGGGTAAAGTCGGGAATGTTCAGCGCCACCGTGGCCCAGAAACCCACCACCGCCGTCAGCGACGGGATAAAGAAGCTGAAGAACTCGCCGAAGGTTTGGAACTTCGAGGGGGTGGAGAGCATGGGCCCGAAGCCGCCCGCCTGCGTCCACGCCCACCCCAACAAAGCCAGTCCGATCAGGAGCAGAAAGGGAGCGCTGATCCCTTGCAGAAAACGGATGGTGTGAATGCCTCGGAGGATGACCGCTACGTTCAGCAACCAAAAAAGGCCGAAGCAAAGCCATACGCCCAGTTGATAGTCCGCCCAGGCCGGCACCAGCGCGATCATCATGGCGTTGATGGCCTGGCCGCCGATCCAGGTTTGAATCCCGAACCAACCGCAGGCCACCAGCGCGCGTAAGATGGCGGGGACGTTCGCGCCCAGCACCCCAAAGGAGGCGCGGGCGAAGACCGGGAAGGGAATGCCGTAGCGCGCGCCGGCATGGGCGTTGAGCAGCATGGGGATGAGCACCAGCAGGTTGCCCAGGAAGACGGTGAAGATGGCCTGCTTCCAATTCATGCCGCCGGCGATCATGCCGCTGGCCAGCATGTAGGTGGGGATGTTGACGCTCATCGCCACCCAGAGCGCCGTGTAGTTGTAGGTGCCCCAGGTGCGCTTTTCCTGCGGGACGGCGGCCAGGTCTTTGTTCCACAGCCAACTGCGCGCGCCGCTCTCAGCCGTAGCCTCTTCCCGAACCGCGCCGGCTTCGCTTGTTTCGCTCATCAGGTTGTTGCTTTGGTTGCCTGGGTTATCATTGCCCTAGCTCTGCCTGCTTAGCTTCACGTCCAACCCAGCGGCGGGGGCCGCTGGGTTGGACAATAAGTGTGTTAGCCCGCGTTTTTTCGTGTCCAGCCTGGTGGCCTGTCCTGCCTGTCCCGAGCGGAGTCGAGGGGAGCGGAGTCGAAGGGCCCCACCCACCGGGCGCTTGCCGTTAGAGTTTCACTTGGGCGAAGGACTTGTCCAGGATGCGCACGGCTTCGTCCACATCGGCTTGGCTAGCGTTCAGCGGGGGCGAGAGCCGCACCACATTGCCCCACAGGCCGCCCTTGCCAATCAACAGGCCGTTTTCCTTCGAGCGCTCCATCAGTTGCATCAGCTCCTGCGGCGCCGGCTCTTTGGTCTGCCGGTCTTTGACCAGCTCCAGCGCTTGCATCAGGCCCATGCCGCGCACGTCGCCGATGAGCGGATATTTTGCTTGCAACTCTTCCAGCTTGCGGCGCAAGTGGGCGCCAACGGTGTGGGCGTTGTCGAGCAGCTTTTCTTCTTCAATTACTTCAATCGTGGCGCGCGCCGCCACCGCCGTCACCGGGTTGCCGCCGAAAGTGGAAATAGTCATTCCCTGGAAAGCGTCGGCGATTTCCGGTTTGGCGATGGTAGCGCCCACGGGCGTGCCGTTGGCCATGCCCTTGGCGGTGGTGAGGATGTCCGGCTCTACGTCCCAATGCTCGATGCCGAACCACTTCTTGCCGGTGCGCCCGAAGCCGGTTTGCACCTCGTCGGCGATGAAGAGTCCGCCGAATTTCTTGATGATCTTGAAAACCTTTTTGAAATACTCCAGCGGGGGCGTGATGAACCCGCCCACGCCCTGGATGGGCTCGGCCAGAAAAGCGGCGATGCGCCCGGAGGTGCTGGTCCTGATCACGTCTTCCACATCATCGGCGCAGGCGACTTCGCAGTCGGGATAGCGCAGTTTCAACGGGCAGCGGTAGCAGTAGGGGTTGATGGCGTGCTCGATACCCACGCTGACCATCCCGCCCGCGCGCCAGGGCGCATGGGCGGTGAGCGACTTGGCGACCATGGAGTGGCCGCTGTAGCCGTGCCGCAGCGCCACCACTTCGAAACTGCCGGTCGCCATCCGCGCCAACTGCACCGCGGATTCATTGGCTTCCGTGCCGCTGTTGGTGAAGAAACTTTTCTGGAGGTTGCCGGGGGTGATCTGCGCCAGCTTTTCCGCCAGGGCGACGATGGCTTGGTTGGGGTAAAGCGTGGAGGTGTGTTGCAGGCGGTCAATCTGCGTCTTCACTTTGGCGGTGACCTTCTGGTTACAGTGCCCGACGCTGATGGTGAGGATGCCGCCGAAGAAATCGAGGTAGCGGCGGCCCTCGGTGTCGAAAACGTACTGGGCGTGGGCGTGGTCCACCACCAGCGGCTGGGCGTAGTAGTTGACCACGCAGGGGAACAGATACTGCTTGTGCTTTTGCAGCACTTCGTCCCGTTTCATCACCTCTCCTGGTTTCTGCTGTGCGAGTTTAGTTGCGCCCATCGCGCCACCTCATTGCTAATAGGATGTGTCAGGGCCGGGCTTTAGTGCGTTCCCGACAGTGGCTTCATACATCTACCGGCCTCTCCGGGCTAGCGGCCGGTCAGGGGGTCATAGGTCTCGGGCCGGCGGTCGCGGTAGAACTGCCAGGTGGAGCGCACTTCCTGGATCAGGTCCAGATCCAAGTCAGTCACGAGGACTTCGTCTTTGTCTCGGCTGGCTTGTGCGACAATCTTTCCCCGCGGGTCGCAGAAGTAGCTCTTGCCGTAGAACTCGCCGATGTCCCAGGGTTGCTCGTGGCCCACGCGGTTGATGGCGCCAATGAAGTAAGCGTTGGCGACGGCGTGGGCGGGCTGCTCCAGCTCCCACAGGTATTCCGACAACCCTGCCACAGTGGCTGAAGGATTGAAGACAATCTCGGCCCCGTTCAAGCCCAGGACGCGAGCGCCCTCGGGGAAGTGGCGGTCGTAGCAGATGTAGACGCCCACCCTGGCGTAGCGCGTCTCAAAGACGGGATAGCCGGTGTCGCCGGGTGTGAAGTAAAACTTTTCCCAAAAGCCCGGATGGGTGTGCGGGATGTGGTGCTTGCGGTACTTGCCCAGGTAGCTGCCGTCGGCGTCGAGGACGGCGGCGGTGTTGTAGTACACGCCGGTCATTCCTTCTTCGTAGATGGGAAGGACAATCACCATGCGGTGCTTTTTGGCGAGTTTTTGCGCCCAGCGGACCGTGGGGCCGTCGGGGATGCGCTCGGCCTGAGGATACCAACGGATGTCCTGTTCGGCGCAAAAGTAGGGCCCGAAGAAGATCTCCTGCAAGCAGAGAATCTGCACCCGCTGGCGGGCGGCCTGGGCAATCAAGCGCTCGTGCTTGCGGATCATCTCCCGCTTGATTTTTTCGAGCGAGTGCTTTTCCGGCGAGAGTTCACACCGCGCCTGAATCAGACCACAACGGACAGGTCGTGCCATTGCGACGTCCCCCCTGAGGCGGGTTCGCCTGTGTCCACGCGGCGCGGAAAAAGCGCTTTGCAGTGGGCGGGCTCCATCAATACCCTACGCCATCTTACCCGAAACGCAGTGAGCCTTCAAACTGTGACGCCGACGCGTAGTGGGTCAGTTTGACGACGTTACCTTTACCGCTGAGCCCGGCGGCCTGCCTGCGGTAGGCAGGCACCCGCCGCCGGGTGGATGGGCGGCAAAAGCACCCCGTGGCAGGTGCCACGGGGCTCGGCGTGAGATTCACATTTCCAAAATGACCCACTACGCGCCGACGGGATGTCTGGCAGGCCCAGCGCTGTTGTTTCTCATCGTCTAGCTCCGGCTGTGACTTTTCCAACGTGAAGATTTTTGCACAATAGCCGCAGCGGGTTGTGCCCCGCGAAGAAGACGGCGACTTCAGGTCCAGCCCCGGCCGCTAAGTGGCTGCAAACTCAAGGAATGCCGGAAACACTGGGAACCTCGGTTGGCAGGAGGCTTGCTCTAGTAGAATGTGGAAGGGGAAAGGGTGGATTGTGTCCAAAAGATATTCTTTCAATCCAGAAGCCATTCCCAATTCTTGAGACCCGATGCATGGAGGGGTGCATGAGAATGAATCGTTCCTACCGTTTCGCGCTGATCGGTCTGTCAGTCTTGTTGTTGGTAGCTGCCGTCACAGCCACCGGGGTATTCACGGCCAAGGCCAAGCGACAGCCGGTTGACATCCAGTTCCTGACCATTTCCGACTGGCACGCCCAGCTCGATCCGCTCTTTGTTTTTGGTGAGGGCACCTTCGGAGGTGCCGCCGAGCTCTCGGCCTTCTGGGAGCTCGACCGAGCGGCCAATCCTAACACCTTGACGCTCACCGCGGGCGACGCCTACGGGGCTTCGCCGCCGCTCTCGAGCTTCTTCGACGAAGTGCCCGCCGTGCAGGCCATGAATCTGATGGGCTTTGATGTTGATACCTTCGGGAACCACAACTTCGACCGGGGGATCGAGCACCTGCAGGAGATGATTGATCTGGCAGAGTTTCAGTACGTCTCGGCCAATCTGAAGAACCTCGAGGTCAACCTGACGGGCGTGCAACGGTTCAAGATCTTCGACGTCGGCGGGGTACAGGTGGCAGTCATCGGTATCACCAACCCGGAGGCCCCCACCCTGGTTTTCCCCGATAGCTTCGGCACCATTGAAGTCACCGATCCTATCCCGGCCGCCAACAAGGCACGGGCCGCGGCCCGGCGCGCAGGCGCGAAGGTGTTCGTTGCCATCACTCACTTGGGTGTCACCGGTTTTGATCCAGGCACAGGGGCGGCGTTCGGCCCGCTCATCGACTTCGCCAACAACGTCGGCGGTTTCGACGTCATTTTCGGCGACCACACCGACGTGGAATTCAGCGGGATAATCAACAACGCGTTGGTGGTCGAGAACCGAAGTAAGGGAAGGACCTACGCGCGCACCCATCTGACCGTTGACCCGCAGAACGGTCGCATCATCAGCCGCTCGGTCGAGTTTGTGGAACCGGTCAGTGGCGACGTGACGCCTGATGTGGACATCGTGACCCTGCTCCAGCCGCTCCGCGCCGAGCTCGATGTGCTGCTGGGCGGGGTCATCGGCCAATCCACCGTCTTTATCCCGCGCGCTGACTCGTGCGGACAGAGCAGTGGACGGAGCTGCGAGTCGCTGGTCGGCGACGTCACCACCGATGCCATGCGGATCACCTACGGGACCGACTTCGCCATCACCAACTCGGGTGGGTTGCGGGCCAACCTGACTTGTCCGTTGGTTGACGACCCGACTGACTTCTGCCCGCCCTTCACCGGTCCAACAAACTTCGATATCACCAGCGGCCAAGTGCTGACGGTGCTCCCCTTCGGGAACGTCGTGGTCACATTGACGCTGAACGGTGCTGAGTTGAAGACGATGCTGGAGCGGGGCGTGTCGGCCATGCCGGGCATCAGCGGGCGCTTTGCTCAGGTGTCGGGCCTGTGCTTCAGCTACGACATCGGCGCGGCGGTCGGCAGCCGCGTCACGAGTGCGGTCCGCCAGGCGATGGACGGCAGTTGCACCGGCGCTGCTGTCGATCTGAGCGGAGGGACGACTTACACCCTGGCCGAGAACGACTTCATGGCGAGCGGCGGCGACGGCTACCCGAACTTTACCAGCCGGGCCGTCAGCCGGGACTTCATGGACAAGGTGGTGGCGGACTACATCGCGGCGAACACACCCATCAGTCCGACCATCGAGGGCCGGATCGGGTGCAGCGGTGCTACCTGCCCCGTACCGCTTCCCTAACACTCTTTCTGCGGTGGGCAGGGCCGCCCGGTTGGGTGGCTCTGCCCGCGCCGCAGGATGGGCCCGAATTCACTGAGCACTAGAGAAAGGCCGCTCGCAAGGGCGGCCCTTTTCTTTGGTCACCCGCCTGCTTGAAAGGCGAAGCCACAAGCGTATAATCGCGTGCGGGCGGAGCCGCCGAGCTTATTCTTTTCTGCAAGGGAGCGAAAGTTTGGTGGTTTGCCCCGGGGAAGAACTTCTTTTTTTTTTCGCGCGCGGATTCGGGGGGCAAGACTCCGAACGTCGAAGGCAGATACGAGCGTGTTTTCTTAAACAGAGTTTCGTGAACACCGGGGGCGCCGTTCCCGTCCCACCAGCATCGGGGTAGAGGCTATGCAAAATCCCTTCATGGCGAAAGCAATCGAATTGTCGATCGAGAATGTACGCTCGGGCAATGGGGGGCCGTTCGCCGCCGTGATTGTCAAAGAGGGCCAGGTGATCGCGCAGGGAACCAACCGGGTGGTTTCCCGCAATGATCCCACCGCTCACGCTGAAATCGTGGCCATCCGCGAGGCGTGCCGGGTGCTCGGTCATTTTCAGTTGACGGGCTGCGAGATCTATACCACCTGCGAACCATGCCCGATGTGTATGGCAGCGATTTACTGGGCGCGGCCCGCCAAGGTGTACTTCGCCAGCACCGGCGAGGATGCCGCCCGCTACGGGTTTGACGACGCTTATATTCGCGAGCAGTTGCAGCTCCCGCCGGCGCAAAAAAAGATTCCGATGGCGCAGATCATGCGCGACCAGGCGCTAAAAGCTTTTCCCCTGTGGGAGCAGAAGACGGACAAGATTGAATACTGAGTGCGAAGTTTGCACGGCAGGCTTCCGGGATCGAAATGATGCAGACGCGAGTGGTGGGACGGTCGGTCCCGCGAAAAGAGGGGCGCGATAAGGTCACCGGGCGGGCGCGCTACATTGACGATTTCACTTTTCCCGGCATGCTGTACGGCGCCACGGTCCGCAGTCCCTGCGCGCGCGGACGCATCCGCGGGATTTCGTTTGAGGGCGGCATCCCGTGGAATGAATTCACGGTTGTGACCGCGAAGGATATTCCGGGGCGGAACTATGTGGCCCTGATTCTTACCGACCAGCCCTTTCTGGCCGACGGCGTCGTCAACCATCCCGAAGAGCCGGTCGTTCTTCTCGCCCACCCCGACAAGTATTTGCTGGAGGAAGCGCGGCGACAGGTGCGCCTGGAGATCGAGCCCCTCCCTGCGGTTTTCACTCTCGAGGATTCCTTGAGCAGGAAGGAAGTCGTCTGGGGGGAAGACAACCTTCTGAAGTCCATCCGGGTGGAAAAGGGCAACGTGGACGACGTCTGGGCCGGCGCGGACTTCATCGTCGAGGGCACCTACCAGACCGGCGCCCAGGAGCAACTCTACATCGAGAACAACGGCATGGTCGCCATTGCCACGCCGGAAGAGGGCGTGACGGTCTGGGGCTCGCTGCAATGCCCCTACTATGTTCACAAAGCGCTGGTGCCGTTGTTCGGTCTGCCGGAGGACAAAGTGCGCGTCATCCAGGCGGCCACCGGCGGGGGCTTTGGCGGCAAGGAAGAGTATCCCTCCATGATCGCGGGCCACGCCGCGCTGCTGGCTTGGAAGTCCGGGAAGCCGGTCAAGATTATTTACGACCGCGCGGAAGACATGGTGGCCACCACCAAGCGGCATCCCTCGCGTACGAGGCACCGGACCGCCGTGAGCAAAGAGGGAAAGCTGTTGGGGATGGAAATCGATTTCGTGATCGACGGGGGCGCCTACGCTACTTTGTCGGCGGTGGTGCTCTCGCGCGGCACCATTCACGCCGCCGGGCCTTACGTTTGCCCGAACATTCGCATCCGCAGCCATGCCGTCGCCACCAATGCGCCGCCGCACGGCGCTTTTCGCGGCTTCGGCGCGCCCCAGAGCACCTTCGCGCTCGAGCGCCACTTGAACAAGGTGGCGCGCGCGGTGGGTTTGAGCCCGGAGGAGTTTCGCCGCCGCAATTTCATCCACGAGGGGCAGACCACTGCCACCGGGCAAGTGATCCGCGAACAGGTGGACATGAACCGGCTGATGGAGCGCGCGTTCGAGCTTTCCGACTACCGTGCGAAAATTGAACGCTTCGCGCAGGAGAACAAGAGCAATCGCAACCAGAAGGGAATTGGGTTCGCTTCCTTCATGCACGGGGCAGGATTTACCGGAGGTGGGGAGACGCAGTTGGCCTCAGTGGTAGGCGTG
>JACZYA010000155.1 GCA_022571295.1 Acidobacteriota bacterium
AGGAGCGTCCTACGCGCCGCAGGGCGGCGATTCTGGCACGGTCCACGGCTTTCCTGGGCCGTCCCAGCCTCTTACCCTTGGCCCTGGCAGCGAAATGCAACACTACGAGCGCCGGGGGCCGTTGATCTTGCGGGCTAAGTGCTTGACGGGTGGTGGGCGGTCGGAGTGGAAATGCAACAGAAGGCGCATTCTGTTGCGTCCTAGTACAGTCTCATCAACGCAGCTTGGGCAGCTTCGGAGGCCTGGGCATCCGAAACAGCCACGTACTTCATTGTGCTGCCGATAGACTTGTGGCCGAGGCACTGGCGGACAAGGGCGAGGTTCACGTTGCCTGCGACCAAGTGAGAAGCCAGGGAGTGTTTCAAGACGTGCGGGTGTCGCTACTGGCTGGCCGAATCCAAGCGGCTAGGCGTAGAGAGTTCGAGCGAATTGCCCAAGGGGAACCAATTGGGCAGGAGTAATGATAACAACCGCCCGGAAGCGGACCAATCTTGGCGGGGCACCACAAGCTGAGGAGAAAACCAAGGAAGTACAACTTTCGGAGTAAGCCAGAAGTCAGGAAGCCCTACCAGCCACCCGCCGCCCGTTGGTGTTCAACATAGTGCGGGTCATCACGCCAGCATCCCCAGGTAAATCCTGCACCTGGTCGTCTGCGGTTTGGAGCCGGGCCAGGAGCGTCCCCAACTCGTAGGCGATGGTGGCGGCTTTCACTTCGGCGCTACCCATTGAGGCGTAGTCAGCCCGGAGCGCAGTGATTCGCGAGGCCGCGATCCTCAAGCCAGCTCGCAGATTCGTCAGACGGAACTCCTGCAAGCCCTGGACCAAGCAGACACGGCAAGCCATCCCAGCGCGGGAGTGAATCTTGCAGCGGCCGTTACCGTTGGAGCGGGAAGCCTTGCTCGGCACGAGAGAATGGTACTCAGGCCGTATCAGCGGCGCAAGTTCTCAGTGAGCAGCTTTCTAGATTCCTCCACCAGATCGACAACTTGTTGCCCAGGCTGCCTAAGAACAATGCCTAGCGTCTCAGGCAAGCTAATTCAAATCTTCTCAGACCAATCCTTATCGGACAAGGAAAACTCTGCTCGCTTGAAATAAGAATCGAACTGGGAAATGTAGCCCCCTAGGGAATCCACCAACCTTATGAGTTTGTGTTCTCCTACAGGAACCTCTAATGAAAGAACCTTTCCGTCGTCGTCTATCTTGCGTTCCGGCAATGGTAGCTTAGCCCTACCTCCGTCGACGCTAACATAGAGGTCGCGAAACACCATGGCACCGTTGTAGAAAATATCTACGTAATGACTTGAGGCGCGAGGATCTGGAAACTTATTGGCCCAAACCTCTTTGAAATCCTCGTTGCAGCCTAAACCCCAGGCCATAGTTATGGAAACGTCTGGAGTGAATGCCGCCACGATCGAGTGGTCTTTAGTACGCAGGACATTTTTCTGGCCTTCGTACACCTCGAAGTCAACAATCTGGTATCGGTAAGATGGGCCGCTGGAAGCCCCCCAACAGGCAATTGAGTTCCACTGATCTGGCTCCGATGCTGTGATGATATTAAGAATCTCTTGCAGCGTCATTTTAGATTCTCCCTGCCTTTGGCTACTACTGGCCGTGCGTCTCCAGATTGGCCCCCACTAGTTGTTCTCAAGGCTAATGGCACTTTGTTGGAATGTCAATCTGCGTCTTGAGCGAATTTGATTGAACGGAAATCAGCTCCCTGATGCTTTCCACGGTGTCGCTGTTTCTGCCCGCCAGCTTCCTTTTCAGGGCGCGGCGGCGGGCGGAGGGAGAGAGTCTTCGCAGCGGTGTCATCGGCTCTAGGAAACCAGTCTAAGGGCTAGATGTAAGTGCGTACTTCTAGTTTCATTCGACCAGTTACATCATCGTGAGAAATCTCCACTTTACTCAGAACGAATGACTCAACACGCGTGCCAGACTGCAAAGTAACGAAAAACTGGCCGCAGCCAGTGACCGTCCATTCCTTAGGAGGGTCTACTCTGCCGCCCGGTCCGTAAAACACTATGGTGATCTCCTTGTCCTTCCATTCTAAGATGTATCGTGTCTTGCTCGTGCGTTGTGCTATCAGTTCTTTGAACTGCTCTTCCGATGCATCTCTTGTTTCTGACCCGACCCTGACATACGAGTGGCCAGCAAAGTGAGGTCTTTCTAAGCTACCCGGAATGATAACTGCCAAGAACTCTTTACCCTCGTGTCTCAGCACCTTTGAAAATGTTTGGATGGGGGGGTGTGCATCTCTGATCTTCTTGCTGAATGTTTTTTGGAGCGAATCGAGATTGGCAGTTCCCTCTACGGTCCCATCGTCCTTGACGCCGATGAACAGAACGGCAGGTTGCCCAACAGGAGCGGAATTTGCGAAGGCGACAACAGTCTTAATCCAATCCCGTGAATCTCCTGACGATTTTCGCTCTACAGAAATGTCCTCTGTATTATTGAGCCGGGCCAACAGGTCTGCGTCTGTCAATTCGAGCATAAAGCGACCTCCCTGGTTGCTATCAAGTCGGGAGTAACTAACTCACCTTTCCCAGCCATCGTAGGCTGAGCCTTCTGAACGTGTCAACGTTGGATGCGTCAAAAACACTTGTTTCTGGCGGACTGAAAACCGTCTCAGTCGGCTCCTCCTCTGAGCCTGGATACTCGTCCAAGAAATTTCCGGTCCAACCCAACCCGCTCAAGAAACCACAACGCCTGCTCCCTCTCAGCCATCTTCGCAAGCTGGACATAACGCCGGGCACTAGGCTCCTGCCTCCCCTGTTCCCATTCAGCCACGGTTTTCTTGGTGATGCCGAGCTTCGACGCTAACCCGGTTTGGCTTAGGTCGGCGCTACGACGGAATGCTTTGAGTTGCTGGGACCATTTGGGCAACGGCCGGCTCATGCAGCCATTTTACCAGGGGGCTTCCCCCCGATGGTTTTCAGCTTGAGTTGGAGAGAACGTCGGTGGGCTGACAGAGAAAGTGGCATCCCGCCAATGATACAGCTACAAAGTCAGGAATATCTCTGCCGCAGACTTTCGGGTCGAAGATGCTCCGGCGATGCAAACCAATAAAAACCGGTTACCATGGGATTTCCCTTCCATCATAAGCATAGAATCTTCCCGTATTCTTCAACTTGAGAGACGCAAGCACTGTTCGCATCCCCTTTACACTCTCTTGCACGCTGAGGGGAGCACCCCTGCCACCCATGTCAGTCTGCACCCAGCCAGGATGCACCATGACGACTATTATTTTGAGGTCTTTTAGGTCAATAGAAAGAGTCTTCATGACCGCGTTAACTGCCGCCTTGCTCGACCTGTATATATAGTCTCGTCCGCCAACATTTTTGTGAATGCTTCCCATATCACTGCTTACGGTAGCGATGACCTTTTCACGACTTCTGGCAACATTTTCAACTAGCGCCTCTACGACCTTTAGCGGTGCGATTGTATTCACCTTAAGCACATCCATCCAAACTGATTCGTCTGCTTCCCCAAAATTCTCACTTAAGCCACGAAGGCCAGCATTGTTCACAAGAATATCGATTGACTGACCTTTCAACTCGTTGGCAAGAGCCCTTATTTGGTCTGCGTGGGCGACATCGAGCTGATGCAGTGTGACTCGGCTGCTGAATGAATCCGCAATGCGTTTCAGTTCATTTGCCTGTTGTGGATTTCGACAGCAAGCGAGTACATTCCACCCCTCTTGCGCATACTGTCTGCTCATTTCGAGGCCAATCCCTCGGTTTGAACCTGTGACCAGAACCGTCTGAGTCATTATCCGGGCTTCTTCCTATCCCTCACTTGCTTCAATCTCTTCAAGCACTTTGTCGGCTCTCTCGACATCCGGTTCTTTGACTTGCAGCTCTATAGGGCCAAACACATTGCCATCACCCCAGCTCCGCCCGAGCCTATGTTCACTTGCGGTGAAACACTCAATGCCTTCTGACTCCAGCTTTCCTTTCGCGAGATTGGCACTGAACGGGTCATTAAATGTGGCAATCGTGACTAGCTTAAGTGATGTTTCAGAGGGGACTGCTCGTTCGGACAAATGTTCCCGTTGCAGACGGTCTGCCTCTTGATCCAGGTGTCTATTGTGAAGCTCCCCCAGGAGAGCATCCTGCGCCTCATCGGTGAGGGTGTCCAACTCCTCAGCGAGAGCTAATAACTCTCCATCATCCATCCCAGAATAGATACTCCCAAAGTCGCCCACGTTTCCGCTAGCTCGCTTTCTTCCTATCCCTCACTTCCTTCATCCTCTCCAGCACATAACTTTGCATCAGGCTTTTCTGCCGTTTCAAGGGGGAACTCTCTGACTCTGTACCAATCTCTAGGCTCGTCCTCAGTCAAGAAGAGGTGGACACTCCGCACTTCGAATCTCTTGTCGAAATAATCTCCAACACGCGGGACGATTGTTTCTTTCACACCTGGGCCCAGGCTACCGTACATCAAACTGAGGTGAGGCATGTACTTAGGATCGCGGTAACGATTGAACACCTTCCGGGCTTTGAGGTTGGCTTCCATCACGGGCTTTGTCTCCTCAACTCTGAGGAAAAGACACCTGAAATAGTCGCTTAGGTAATCGGCCCTACTTAGGCGGATTTCACAAGGTCGAATCAAGGATGCCAAGTGCTGAGTCTTAGAGAGAACTTCGGCTTCTGGCTCAGTCAGTTCGCCCAGGAGCGTGACGTGGGGCTCAAAGGCGGGCGTCCGATACACCCTGCTCAGTCGAAGGATTGTATGCGCCAGCGCTTCGTACAGGTCTCCGCTTGGCATCAGCCAGAGTGAGAATCCCTTTGCTCGCGCCACTAGCTCGGTTTCTTCCCGTCTCTGACCGCTTTCATTCTCTCAACGACATCGTGTTGCGTCATAATCCCTCGTTCTTCCAGCAACTCCACAATGGCTGTCAGTTGCAGGGTGTTGGTCAGGGTGAGTTCTTCCACACGGACGGTGACTCGTTCTTTGCTCACCACTAGTTCTCCCCATTCTTATGGAATCGTTACGATCCAAGTCTTGAGTTTCTGCTCACGGCCTATTCGAGCCGAGAGTGACTCTGCTTCAGCTTCTGTTTCAACTAGAATGCGCACCCGGTAAACAGTCCTACCGTTCACTTCCCAGGGAGCCACCAAAGTTTCTCGCTGGTAGCGGGAAGAGATTCTTTTGGCTAAGGCTTCAGCACTAGGACGTTTCAGAAATGCTCCCAACTGCACCGCAAAGCGCGCTCGCGGCACCTCTACGCTCGTCTCCGGCGGTGTAGCCGTGACCCCCCTCTGTGGCTCGTTTGAGTTCCAGATGTCCACCACTACCTGCCACGATCCGTTGGGCCGCTTCTTCCAGATAGTTACATATTTGGTACGCTCGGTGTCTGTATTGCCCTCTTCATCCTTCCTGGTCACTAGGGCGATGCCGTGGGTATAGCCTATGTCTCCCGCACTGGATACAACCGCATCGGTAGCTTCCCGACTCAAGAAAAAATTCGGTGTCTCAGCCAGCTCAGACCAAAACTTGCGGATGATTTCTTTTCCTCGGAGCATAGGGCCATCAGGGGGAAAGAAAATCGCATCATCCGCAACAAAGGAGAGAATGGCCTCGACATCCTTTCCCTCTGCGGCTCTCGACCATTCCGTGTCTCGATTGAAGAGTGTGGCCTGCTCGAAGGCAATATCTACGCGCTGAGCGCATCCGCTGGTTGCACCGCAAACCAATAGAATCAAGACGGCCAAACTTGCAAGCCTTAACATGTAAACCTTCCTATCGACTGGTTAGTTCCAGGAATCCTGCGCCGAAAGCTGTGGGGGTGTCAAGGAAGAAGGCCAATACGGGCGGTCAGGCGAAGACACTATGCCCCCGGCTCACTAGGAGTTGTTATGGATCGCACCGACTGAAGCTTGCAGTAGGTTACCTTAAGGAAGCGCAGCAATGATTTTCTTGTACTCATCCTCCGTGAACGCCCGCAGAGTCTCCGTGCGAACATTCCCTGCTGAGCCAATGGTGAGTGCCAGTTTGGCGGCTGTTTCA
>JACZYA010000156.1 GCA_022571295.1 Acidobacteriota bacterium
AGCCGACGAAGAAGCCGTCCCTCGGCTTCGCTCGGGACAGGCAGGGCAAGCGGGACAAGTTGGCTTCTTCGCCGCTACTGGAACCGTCTTTCAACAGAATTGTTCGCCAGTGCCCACAAACGATCGCCGATGGCCCGTCGCCAGCCGATGCGGTAGAATCCCAGCCTACCATCGGCGAAGAAGGAGCTGCTCATGTACCAGGCGGAGTTGCTGCGGGGTCAAACCATTCTGATTACCGGCGGGGGAACGGGCCTGGGGCGCTCGATGGCGCTGCGCTTCGCGGAACTGGGAGCCAACCTTTTCCTCGCCGCTCGCCGGGAAGAGCCGCTGCGAAACACGGCTGAGGAGATTCGCCGGCGCGGGGGCGCGGCCGCCTGGGCCACCTGCGACGTGCGCGACTTCGCCGCCGTGGATGCGATGGTCGAAAAAGCGCAGAAAGAATTCGGCCGCGTGGATGTGCTGGTGAACAACGCCGCCGGAAACTTCATCTCCCCCACCGAGCGGCTCTCGCCCAACGGGTTTGCCGCGGTGGTGGGCATCGTGCTCGCAGGCAGCTTCCACTGCACGCTGGCGCTGGGCCGCCGCTGGATCGAGAACAAGCAGCCCGGCACCATCCTGAACATCGTCACCACCTACGCCTGGACGGGCTCGGCCTTCGTGGTGCCCTCGGCCTGCGCCAAGGCCGGCGTGCTGGCACTGACGCGCTCGCTGGCGGCGGAGTGGGGCCGTCACCAAATTCGGCTCAACGCCATCGCGCCGGGGCCGTTCCCCACCGAGGGCGCCTGGTCGCGCTTGATTCCCTCGAAGGACTACGAAGAGCGCCACCGCAATCGGATTCCGCTCGGGCGCTTCGGCCGCCATGAAGAGTTGGCCGACCTGGCGGTCTATCTGGTCAGCCCGCAGTCGGGCTACGTCACCGGCGAATGCGTCACCATCGACGGCGGCCAGTGGCTGCGCCAGGGCGGCCAATTCAGCGATCTGTTGGAGTTGCCGCCCGAAGTCTGGGAGGAGATGGAAAAGACTCGCCGGGCGGCGAAACGCTGAAACCCGGTGCAGTCTCGCACGCGGCTGCGACCGCCTATTGCTTGACAACGCAGCGCAGCTTCGCGTAGCTTGCCTGCACAGCTTGGCGGCAACGGAAGGTAGCTAGCAATAACAATGTCCCGCGCAATCATCACCCTGCTGACCGACTTCGGCACCTCCGACTACTACGTCGCAGCCATGAAGGGCGTCATCCTGGGGATCAACCCCGAAGCGGAAATCGTTGACATCAGCCACAACGTCCTGGCCTATGACATCCTGGACGCGGCCTTCACCCTGTCGCAGGCCTGGTCCACCTTTCCGGCGCGCACCGTCCACCTGGTGGTGGTTGACCCCGGCGTGGGTTCGCAGCGGCGGCCTATCCTGGTGAGCGGCGACCGGCACTACTTCCTGGCGCCCGACAACGGCGTGCTCAGCTTCGTCTACCCGCGCCTGGAAACCCTGACCGCCTATCACATCACCAGCGAGCACTATTTCCGGCAGCCGGTCAGCCAGACCTTCCACGGCCGCGACATCTTTGCCGCCTGCGCCGCCCACCTCTCCAAGGGGGTGGAGGTCGAGAAGTTCGGCGAGCCCATCGAAGACTACCTCAAGCTGACCATTCCGCAGCCCAAGAAGCTCAATGAAAAGGCGTGGAAGGGACTGGTGCTGAAGGTGGACCGCTTCGGCAACCTGATTACCAACTTTTCGGCCACTGACTGCCCGGCCCTGTTTGCCGAGCCCACCCCCGCCTTCCAACTCCGGGTGGGAAGCCAGGAAGTGTCCAAGCTGGCCCAGACCTATGCCGAGGGCGCCAAGGGCGAGATCTTCGCCCTGCTGGGCAGCTCCGGGTATTTGGAAGTGGCGGCCAACCGGGGCGGCGTGGCCAAATTGCTTGCCGTCAACCGCGGCGCCGAAGTCAGCCTCCAACTCAGCTAGGCAACCGATCTGCAACCGGCGGGGGGAATACCGGCGATGCCCGTGCGGGTATCGCCGCTACCCAATCGGATAGAACGGGGTAGCGGCGAAGAAGCCAGCTTGTCCCGCTCGTCCCGAGCAACGCCGAGGGACGGCTTCTTCGTCGGTTTGTCCCTGGCCGCTAAGGTCGCACGCCTCAGGTGCCTGCTTGTCCTGCCTACCGCAGGCAGGCTCAGCACCCACCCCCCGTCAGGGCACGACTTTAGTCGTGCCGAAACAAGGAACCCCCAAATTGGGCTTTAGCCCCTGAGGCAAATGGCCCCAGTGGCTAAAGCCATCTTCTCTAATTGCCACAAGTAGCGGCACGACTAAAGTCGTGCCCTGACGAAAGGATCATGACACGCGGCGCCGAAGTCAGCCTCCAACTCAGCTAGTTACCCCGGCAGATTCCCCCGGCTGCACAGCGCGGTCAATGCGCTCGATCTTGACGCGGGCGACGCGGCGGCCCTCCATCTCCAACACAGTGAAGCGCAGCCCGTCGTGGAGAAACGACTCGCCCCCCTGCGGGATGGCGCCCAAGCGGTTGAGGATGAACCCGGCCAGGGTTTCAAAGCCGGGCCCGGGCGGCAGGTCAATCTGGTGTTGCTGCTCGAGGTCGTGCAAGCTGGTGCGCCCGTCCAACACCAGTCCGCTGGCCGTCAGCCGGGCGGTGACGGGGGCGGATTCATCTTCGTCCCGCACCTCGCCCACAATCGGCTCCACGATATCGGCCAGGGTCACCAACCCCTGCACGCTGCCGAACTCGTCCACCACCATCGCCAAGTGCACGCGCTTGCGGCGAAATTCCTCCAACAGCTCCGCCAGTAGTTGGGTTTCGGGCACGAACAAGGCACTGCGCACAAAGCGTCGCAGCTCGAAGGGCGGTATCGCCTCTCCCTGCTCGGCCCGCCGCATGCGCTCTCCCAGGTGGCGAAACAAATCCTTGGCGTGCACCACCCCGATGACCTGCTCGGGGGAACCTTCGAAGACCGGGTAGCGGCTGCGGCGGTGGTTGCGGACGGTTTCGAGGGTCTGCTCCAAGGGGGCGCTGGACGGCAGGCACACCATTTCCGCCCGCGGCACCATCACCTCGCGCACCTGGAGCGTGCTCAGCTCCAACCCCCCCTCCAACATCCGCACCTGCTGCGACGTCAGCACTCCGTGCTCACGCACCTGATGCAGCAGCAATCGCAACTCCTCGGCCGAACGCAGCAGGGCGTGCCCGGCCGTGGCCCGGTAGCCCACCACGCGCAGGAGGAGGTTGCTGGCGCGGTCGAACAGGCCAATCAGCGGCCAAAAGATGCGCATGAACACCTGCATCGGGCGCGCGATCACCAGCGCCACCTTCTCCGCCCGTTGCAGCGCCATGCTCTTGGGCACCAGCTCACCCAGCACCACGTGCAGAGACATAATCAACAGGAAGGCCAGGGTGATGGCGATGGAATGCGCCACCGCCGCCGACCAGGGAATCCCCACACTGACCAGCAGCGGCTCGAAAAATCGGGCGATGGTGATCTCCCCCAACCAGCCCAGCGCCAGGGTAGCCATGGTAATGCCCAGTTGCACACCGGAGAGGACCCGGTCTAAATCCTTCAGCAACGACTCCACCACCCGCGCCCGGCGGCTGCCGGCCTGCTTCAACTGCTGGACGCGCGTCGGCCGCACCGCCACCAGAGAGAACTCGCAGGCCACGAAAAACCCGTTGACCGCCACCAGCGCCAACACGATAAAGATATTGATCAGAGGCATTTTTCGATCTGCATCTGCAACCTATTCTATCACCACCGCCTCCCACCAGAGGAAAGCTCTCGCGCCCCGGCTGCCCTGCCGACGAACAGGCCCGGGCGCGGAAGTTTCCGGGAACTTTTTCCCGCCGCGCTCGTTTCTATGAGTGAGGTGAACAACAGGAGGCAACCGGGTATGAGAAAAACACTCTTTGCACTACTGCTGCTGGTTTTGGTTTCGAGTGTAGCGCTGGCGCAGACCACCGAGCGCTGGCTGCACGTCCGAGTGGACAACACCGGCGAAAAGGGCGAACAAGTCCGCGTCAACGTGCCGTTGTCGCTGGCGGAGGCAATTCTGCCCACCATCCACGTCAACAAGCTGCGCAACGGAAAAATCAAGCTGAGCGATGTGCACATCCATGACGTGGACGTGCGCGCCTTGTTGGCGGCGGTCCAGAACTCGAGCGACGGCGAGTTCGTGACCGTGGAGAGCGACCGCAAAAACGTGCGCGTGGCCAAGTCGGAAGGCTACCTGCTGGTGGAAGTGCGCGAGAAGCGCAAGGACGGGGACATGCACACCGTGGACATCCAAATCCCCTTCACCGTGGTCGAGGCCTTGCTGTCCGGAGGCGAGGACGAGCTCGACATCCTGGCTGCCATCAGAGCCTTGCGCGACCACGGCGACGTCGAACTGATTCGGGTGACGGACGGAACCGAGACCGTGCGCGTCTGGATCGACTCGCAAAACACTTCCGAGTAGCTCGTCCGCTGAAACGCGGCGGGCCAGGAGAAGCAAATGCTGCACCGGGAACGAGGGGCCACCGTCCTGACCGCGCTGCTGGTTCTGCTGGGCAGCTCGGTGATGCTGGCCGGAGCGCTGATCTACCACACCGGGATCATCAGCGTGCACGTGCAGACGAAAGGCCCTGACGGCAAGAACATCCGGGTGATGGTTCCGGCTTTGCTCGTGCCTCTGGGGATGCAGTTCATCCCGGACGACAAGCTGCGCCACGCGGCCAGGCAAATCCAGCCCTGGCTGCCGACCATCAAGGCCGCCGGGGCGGAGCTGGACCGGATTCCGGAAGGCACACTGGTCGAGGTGCTGAGCGAGCGGGAGACGATCAGCATCGTCAAGCGGGGCAACTCACTGGTGATTGATATCGACTCCCGCGACGAAACCGTGCACGTCTCCTTCCCCATCAAACTGGTGCTTTCGATTGCAAAGGAGTTCGAGTCGGCCGCCCCACCCGCCGAAACGCCGGAGGAGAGCAAACCCTGAACGCCCTCTGGACGGGTGCGCGACCGGAATTTTTCTCACCATGCCCTGCTGTCCGTTCTTCCCTTCGCTCGTCCAACCTTGAAGGGAACTCTTTCCTAGGCGAACTCGTATCCTTGGAATAGAACCCGGAAACACGTGCGCGAGGAAGAGGGGAATGATGAACAACCATAAGAACAACCGCAAACTCAAGCGTTGGTTCCTGATTGGAGGCGGTGGAGTGGGCTTGGTCGTGATCCTCTTGGCCGTCACCGGCCTGAGCTCCAACCATCAAATCGACCCCTCCCGGCTGGCTGAGACCGAACGCGGCGACATTGCCCGCTCGGTGGTGGCCACCGGCAAAATCGAGCCGCTGTCCAAGGTCGAGGTCAAATCCAAGGCCAGCGGCATCGTCAAACAGGTTCTGGTGGACTACGGCGACTGGGTCAAGCAGGGCCAGATTCTGGCGGAGCTTGACAAAGAAGAGCTGCGCGCCCGCGTGCGCGAAGCCCGCGCCAATCACTTGGCGGCCCAGGCGTCGCAGCAGGCCTTTCAGGCTGCCTACAAGCGCAACCAAGTCGAGGCCAAAGGCCCCGACCTGCCTTTCCTGAAGTCCAGCATGGCACGCGCCGGGCAGTTGCACGAGGAAGGTCTGATATCGGTGGCGCTGCTGGAAGACGTGCAAACCCGCATGATGCGGAGCGGACTGCCCCGGGAAGCGCTGGAGGCGGCCGGCCTCGAGGTGCTCTACGACGACCGCCTCGAGTCGCCCGGGGTGCAGTTCAAGGACGCCGACCTGATCGGGCTGCCGTGGCGGCTGACGGCCTCGGCGCGCAACCTCGAGGCGGGCGTCGTCGAGTTGCGCGTGCGCGAGACGGGCGAGACGGAGCAGGTCCCCCGCGGCGAGGTCGTGGAGCGGGTGCGGGCGCTGCGCGCGGCCGCGCTGGAGGCGCTGGCGGCCGCCGCAAGTTGAGGCGCGATCTCGGCGCGTGGTCTCATCCGCGGGACCCCCGCGCCTCCCTGTGAG
>JACZYA010000157.1 GCA_022571295.1 Acidobacteriota bacterium
CGCCTATCTCAATCCATCCTACCGTCCGCCACGGTCACGGCTGCTGTTCATCTTCGCCATTTACGTGTTGATATCCTTGCTCGCAGGCATGTTTGGAGTGAGTTTTCAACGGAGTCTCTGGTCTACGTATGAGCGTATGCAGGGAATAGTAGACCTGGCCCACTGGCTCGCATTTATGGTGATTATGGCGTCGCTTTTCAGGTCCTCTATTTCGTGGTGAGTCGTCCTCAACGTCAATCTCGGAGTGAGCCTGGCGACCGCCCTATTGGGAGTAGCCCAGCACTACGATGCCAGAACTATTCCGCTCTATGATTTTTTGAGTGCAACTACTCAATTAGACATAACATTAGGGAATCCTACATTCGTGGGCGCATACATGATGGTAAGCACCCTGCTGGCGCTAGGATTCCTTGCGCAATCGTTAATAGCACAGCCCGGGGAATCCCCTGGGCGCGCAAATACCCGCAGACGCGGCAGAAGAAGCACTATCATCTCCGCTTACATTGAATGCCGCCGCCTTGTAGTAGTAGGTAACGCCGTCAGACGCGGTCGTATCGTTGTATGCGGTTCCCGTAACCAGTACCCCGGAATTAAACGAACCTGTGGAGAAAGAGTCGCCGCTGATGTTCGAAAATCCGGAGGTTTGGGACGTAGAACGATACACCTCATATCCGGCGATGTTGGGGTCATTTGAATTGATCTTGCTTGAAGCGCTCCACGAGACGGTAAGACCGGGGCCAAACTGGTATGCCGTTATGGTTGGAGTCCCCGGAGTTGTGGGCGGTTTGCTTCCTCCCGAGGTGGTAGGAGGAATAAGCGAGAAGTGGGAGATGGAACCGATAAGTTTATTATTGGCCGTATCGCGAAAGACCATGTCATTCAAGTGCTCCAAAATATCAGCCACCGAAAGCCCTTCGCGCGCGCATTGCGCTTGGAGCGCCGAGCGCACCGAAGCGATCAGGATCGCCGCCGGGACGCCCTTGCCCGAAACATCGGCGATGGCAAGGCCGAGTCGCTCGTCACTTAACTCCAAGACGTCGTAATAGTCCCCGCCCACCTTCTTGGCGGGCAAACTAAGCGAGGGCCTGTCAAGAAACCACGTTCACACGATTAGAACCGCATTGAGCAAGGTATTGAGCACGGCAGTCCAGCTTGAATTTCTCGACAGGAATCCCGTGCGGGACATACAGCTAGGAGCAAGAAAGAACGCTGAGGAGCGGGTTGTGTTCACAAAGGCCCAAAGCGAATTGCTCTTGTCTGCCCTGCCGGAACCGTGCAGAACCTACGCGCAATTTGACTTACTCACTTGGCTCCGGCCAGGGGAACAGTTCGCGCTCCGCTGGAAGAATGCCGACCTGGACAAGGGCGTTATCCGCGTGCTCGAAACCTACGTTCCCAAGTATAAGAAGTTCAACCCTCCGAAAACTCAGCCTAGCATCCGTGACATTCCGATGAGTGCTGCGGTTGTAGAACTGCTTTCACTCTATCGGGAACGTTGCAGGCCGGTTGATTCGGAGTCGCTTGTATTCCGCAATTCCGTTGATTCGCCCGTTTATTGGGACAAGCTCAATTCCAAAGTGATTCGACCGCTCTGCAAGCAACTCGGATTGCCGGTTATCACTTGGCACGGTTTCCGGCACACGGGGGCCACGCTTGCCGCCGACGCGGGTGTTCCACATCGGACGATACAAGCCCTCTTGGGACACGGGAACTCCTCGACTACCGATCTGTACGTTCATCGAGTGCTGGAATCTGAACAGCAGGCGATGGACAAAATGGGCGAAATGTTCCCAAGTGTTCCCAAGTTGCTTGAAACCGAAACGGGGAAGATGGTTAACTAGCTGTGTGCAAAAGAGTAATCTCAGCGATAAGGTCGGGAGGTTCACTGAATCAGTCATCCGCGAGATGACGCGCCAGGCGATGCTGCACGGCGCGGTCAACCTGGCCCAGGGCTTTCCCGACTTTCCCGCCCCGGAAGAAATCAAGCGCGCCGCCGCCGACGCCATCCACGCCGACATCAACCAGTACGCCATCACCTGGGGCGCCAAGCCGCTCCGCCAAGCCATCGCTCGACAGATGAAAGCTTGGCAGGGCATCGACGTCGATCCCGAAACCGACGTCACCGTCTGCTGCGGCTCAACCGAGGCGATGATTTCCTCCTTGCTGGCGGTCTGCAACGCGGGCGACGAAATCGTCGTCTTCGAGCCCTTCTACGAAAACTACGGGCCTGACGCCATCCTCTCCGGCGCACGTCCGCGCTTCGTCACGCTCCACCCGCCCGCCAACGAAAACGGTGAATGGCATTACGACGAAGCTGAGCTCCGCGCCGCTTTCAACCCGCGCACCAAAGCCATCATCCTCAACACGCCCCACAATCCCACCGGAAAAGTTTTCACGCAGCAGGAGCTGGAGTTCATCCGCGACTTGTGCGTCGAGTTCAATGTGCTCGCCCTCACCGACGAAATCTACGAGCACATCCTCTACGACGGCGCTCGGCACATCTCCATCGCGCGGCTCGACGGCATGCGCGACCGCACCATCACCATCAACGCCATGTCGAAAACTTACAGCGTCACCGGTTGGCGCGTGGGCTGGGCCGTGGCCGCCGCTCCCCTCACCAACGCCATCCGCAAGGTGCACGACTTCCTCACCGTGGGCGCGCCCGCTCCCATGCAGGAAGCTGGCGCCGTTGCGCTTTCGCTCCCGCAGAGTTACTACCAAAAGCTGGCCGCCGGCTACCGCGCCCGCCGCGACCTGCTGCTGACGCCGCTGCGCCAAGCCGGCTTCCGCTGCTTCGTGCCGCGCGGGGCCTACTACATCATGACCGACATCTCCGGCTTCGGCTTCTCGGACGACCTCGCCTTCACGCAACACTTGGTGAAAGAGGTCGGCATCGCTGTCGTCCCCGGCTCCAGCTTCTACCACGACCCCAAAGACGGTGCCCGGCAGGTTCGCTTTGCTTTTTGCAAGCGCGACGCCACCCTGCACGACGCCGCCACCCGCCTCCAACGCCTGGCAAAAGGCTAGAGCTTGTTGCACGCTCCCAGTGGGACCTCAGGGGCCTGCCTGCCGCAGGCAGGCAAGCTCGGAATGACAGGACGGAATGACAGAAGGGCTGGGGTTCTTCGCTTGCTCACCCTGCCTACCGCAGGCAGGCGTGCCCGCTTAGGGCGGGCTTCGTTCAGAAGAATAGCGGACAGGGTCTTAACTTCCGGCTTCTAGCTTCCAGCCTCTAGTCACCAGAAGTTTTCAGGTCGTAGCCTTCGGAGCGGGCGATGATGACGGTGGCGGCGAGGTCGCCGGTGACGTTCACCGCCGTGCGGCACATGTCCAGAATGCGATCCACGCCCAGCACCAGCGCGATGCTGCCCGGCGGCAGCCCGATGACCGTTAGCACCACCATCAGCAGGGGAATCATTCCGCTGGGTACGCCCGCCGCTCCTACGGAGGTTATCACCGACATTGCTACAACGATGACTTGCATCCCCAAGGACAGGTCCAGCCCGAAAACCTGCGCGATGAACAGAACCGTAATGCCTCCAAACAGCGCCGAGCCGTCCAGGTTCATGGTCGCGCCCAGCGGCAGCACGAAGCCGGCAATCCCTCGCGGAATGTTCAGCTCGCGCTGACTCACCGCGATGGTGGTGGGCAGAGTGGCGTTGGACGAGCTGGTGGAAAAAGCGGTGACGATGACCGTGCGAATGCGCGAGAAGAAGTAGAGTGGGTTCATCCCGCCCAGCGTTCGGATCAAAATCGAATAGACCACGACGAAATGCAACAGCAGCCCGGCCAGCACCGCCACTACGTACCACAGCAGTTTCTGCATAATTCCAAAGCCGAACAGCGCGACAACGCTGAAGATGAGCGCGAAGACCCCGATCGGCGCCAGCTTCATCACCCAGCCGATAATGACCACCACGGCGTCGCCCAGCGCTTCCAGCACCCCGAGCATCGGCTTCGCTTTTTCCGCTGGCAGCAGGCTGAGGGCCGCCCCGAAAATGAGCGCGAAGAAAATCAGTCCAAGCATATCGTCCTGCGCCGCCGACCGGATCGGATTGCGGGGCACAATGTTCACCAGCATGTCCACCCCGAAGCTCACCCCTTGGGCCGCCTCCATTTTCTTGTCGGCGTCGTGGCCGAAGCTCGCCATCATCTCGTCCCGGGTCTCTTGGGGGATTCCTTCGCCCGGTTTCACAATGTTCAGGATGGTCAGTCCAATCAGCGTAGCCAGCGTTGACGACAGCAGGAAGTAGCTTATGGTTTTGAGGCCGATCCGTCCCACTTTGCGGATGTCGCCCAGTCCTGCCACGCCCAGCGTGAGCGAAGCGAACACCAGCGGCACCACAATCATAATCAGCGCGCGCAGCCAGATCTGCCCGATTGGCCGGGTCACATTCTCAACGGTCCAGACCAGCCAGGTGGAGGAGCCGAACAGCGCGTTGGCTGTCACGCCCGCCCCGGCCCCCACCGCCAAGGCCAGCAGAATCCGAGTGGCCAGTCCTTTGTTGCCCGCTTCCGCTGTAGTCATAGCTCAGTCACTCCAGGATGTAATGGAAGAAGAGCGCGATTATCCCCGATTTTGCTGCCTACGCAAAGGAAATCCTTTGAGGGAACTCCCAGCCGTCGCTGGCGTAACACGCGCCCCGCTGTCCTTGCGTCAGCATGGAAAAAAAGTAGAATACCCGCAGAGCTGCAGCCGTTTCGGTTGCCAACTCTCGAAACCAAAACGCCTCGGGCGTCGCAAGGAGGGTATATGCGCATCGCCTCTTGTCTCATCTGTGTGACTCTTGTAACTGCTGCGTTGCCGATCAGCACAGCATTCGCACAAATCTACCACGTCAAAGAAATGAACACCGAGCAGATTCGCGCTCTCAATCGGGAAAAGACCGTGGTGCTCTTGCCCGGGGGCATCCTCGAACAGCATGGTCCCTACTTGCCTTCGTTTGCTGACGGCTATATGAGTGAGCGCCTGACGCAGCAACTGGCCGACGCCATTGTCGCTCGTCCGGGCTGGAAGGCGTTGGTCTTTCCTTTAATTCCACTGGGGAATGGGGGTGCCAATTTTATCGGCCAAAAATATTCTTTCGCTGGCAATTACAACGTGCGGTTTACCACCCTGCGGGTGATCTTCATGGACCTCGCCACCGAGCTGGGTGAACAGGGTTTTCGCTGGGTTTTTGTTGTTCACCATCATGGGGCGCCGGCCCATCATCGGGCCCTCGACCAAGCGGGGGACTACTTCCACGACCTCTACGGTGGGCAGATGGTGAATCTGGTCGGACTCGCAATGCCGGTTTTGCGAGAGGTGGAACAGGAAGTCCTCACGGAGGAGCAACGAGAGGAGGACGGCGCTTCTGTCCATGCAGGAACAAGTGAGACGAGCAGGATTCTGTTCCTCCGCCCAGATTTGGTCAGCTCGGCGATTAAGGGCGCGCCATCTCTAACCGGGCGGAGTTTTGCGGAACTCGTTCGCATAGCTCGGGAAAAAGACTGGCCGGGCTACTTTGGGGCCCCCCGGCTCGCGAGCGCTGCCCTGGGCGCGCGCATTTGGGAACGGTATTCCTCCGCCGTCGTGGACCTTGCTCTCAAGATACTGGACGGGTTTGATTACCACGAAATGCCGCGCCACGGGAATGCGCTGAAAGGGGTCGCTGCGTACGATGCCGTAGAAGAAGCTGCACTTGAACACGAGCGGAGCATTGAAGGAAAGCAACAGGAGTGGCTTAGGGAAAAGGGCTTGGAATAATCCGAGGATGGCTGACTCGGTTCGGAGGTCCTCAGGCCTTGAGCTCGCCGGTGAGTTGCCCGCTCAGAAAGGGATGCGGGGGCGAAGCGGGTTGCGCTGCCGAAGTCGCGGGGTGGGGCCGGACGGAGCAGTCTCTTGTCCGGTCCAATCGAACTGCACCAGGGCGGGGTCGAGTTCCAGCG
>JACZYA010000158.1 GCA_022571295.1 Acidobacteriota bacterium
ACGGCGGCGAGGCCCTGGGAGCGGGAGCGAGCGTCGACGGGCTGCGCGCCGCCGAGTTGGTGGGGCTCGACCTGAATGATGTGGATTTGAAGGAACAGATGCTGCGCGTGCGCGGCAAGGGACGCAAGGAGCGGCTGGCGCCTTTCGGCTCCAAAGCGGCGGCGGCGCTGGCAGCTTACCTCAAAGCACGGGAAGAACTGCTGGCGGAAAAGGGGCGGCGCAACCCGGCGGCGCTCTTCCTCAATCATGGCGGGCGTCGGCTGGGCACGCGCTCGCTGCGCACCATCGTCAAGCTCTACACCAAGCTCTTCGACCCCAACTGGGACCTGCACCCGCACGCGCTGCGGCACGCCTTTGCCACCCACCTGCTGAGCGAAGGCGCCGACCTGCGCGCCATCCAGGAGTTGTTAGGCCACCGCTCGCTCTCCACCACCCAGCGCTACACCTCCGTCTCGGTGCAAAAGCTGATGGAGGTCTACGACCGCGCTCACCCCCGCGCCTGAATTCCGTGGCAGACAAGAATGTCTGCCCCACTGAATACTTTTCTTAGCACTCTGGGAGCTTTCAGCTTTCTGGGTGGCGCAGACCTGCCTGCGGTAGGCAGGCATTCCTGTCTGCGGATGTTCTCTCTCATCCAAAACTTTTTGTGCCAATGGGGTTGAATGGAAACAGAGCAGCACGCTCCCTGCTCAGGCTGAGTGAGGCGAACGGGAGCGCGTTTCTTTTCTGGCCGGGTCCTCCGGCTGGACGAGTAAGATTCCACTGAACGCTGCGCCTGCCGGCGGTGTCTCTATGGGTGAAGGACACAAAAAGGCAATGAGCACTCTTGTGGACACTCTGGTTTCCAGCGCCACGGCTGCTGAACGCGAGGTCGGCTTCGCCGCCCGCGTGGCAGAGACGCAGCGGCGGGTTTTCCAAGTTGCCTACAGCGTGCTCGCCAACGCGGCTGACGCTGAGACGTGGCACAGGACGCCTTTCTCCGCGCCTATCGCAAGTATGCGCGCCTGCGCGACCCCGGCAAGTTTCGCGCCTGGGTCAGCCGGATTGCTTTTCGCCTGGCGCTCAATCGCCGGCGCGGCCGGCGTCGCCAACTGGTGCGCGACGCGACTTGGCACACCGAGCGTACCAACCCGGTGGCTGACGGTGCCCGCGCTGCCACCGACCGCATCTTTCTTGACCAGCTCCGGGCCGAGATCGAGCGGCTGCCGGAGAAACTCCGCGCCGCGCTTCTGCTCTCGGCGGTGGAAGGAATGGAGGCGCGCGAGGTGGCCGCCGTGCTTGAAATTCCGGTGGGCACGGTGCGCTCGCGGCTTCACTTGGCCCGCAAACGTTTGCTGGAGGTGATGAAACCATGATCGGCTGCGGCGAATGGAAGGACCAACTATTGGATTTTGCCCTCGACGCTTCGGCGGCGCGTGGGCTGGAGCAGCACCTGCAAGCGTGTCCCGTCTGCGCAGCAGCCTTGGCGGAGTTGCGCGCCCGCCGGGAGCGGATGGACGCCGGCCTGCGCCAACTGGTCCAGGGCGCCGAACCTTCCACTGATTTTCGCGCCCGTGTGCTGGCTGCGGTCGAGGCCCAGCCCCGGCATGTGGGCTTGTGGCCGGCTTGGGCGGGTGCACTGGCTGCGGTTGCTGCCCTTGTCTTGTTCGCGGTGTTGGTGGGCCCGTTGGGCCCGCAGCCCGACTCGGCGTTGATGGCCGCGCAGGAACTTTCTCGCTGGCAGTCGCCTACGGAGACGCTGCTGCGTTCGCCGGCGGAGGAGTTGTTGCAGTCCGCTCCGCCACTGGGCCAGTTTTATTTTTCGTTGGAGCCCATCCCGCAAGGAATGGGCACAGAAAAAGGAGAAAACAATGAAAGCTAAGATATTTCTTCTAAGTGCTTGTTTGCTGCTGGCAGCCGGCTTGGCTGTGGCTCAGCAACCTCTCGCGCCCGGCCCCAGGTTTCAGCCTGGAGCAGCGGGTCCCGCGCCCGATCCGGTGAGGGGGAACCTGTTTCCGCCTGAGCTGATCATGCAAAACCAAAAGGCCATCGGGCTGACGGACGAGCAGAAAACCACCATCCGCGGGGAACTGCTCCAGGCCCAAACCCGGTTCACCGAACTCCAGTGGGAGCTGCAAGACCAGGTGGAGTCGTTGGTCTCCTTGTTGAAGCAGGAGAAGGTGGACGAGCAGCGGGCGTTGGCGCAACTCGACAAGGTGCTGGACGTTGAGCGGGAGGTCAAGCGCGCTCAAATCGGCTTGATGGTGCGCATCAAGAACAAACTCACGCCCGAGCAGCAAGCACAGTTGCGGGAAATCCGCGGCAGGGGTTTTCCGGGACGCAGACTCCCGCCTGGGCCGCAGCCGCAGTAAAGTACGTCGAGCCAGTGATAGCGAGCGATAACGCGGGAACCGAGTCCCGGCTCGAGGCGGATGGGAGTACAGGGCGCGGGCTGATTCAGTCCGCGCCTTTTACCTGCACGGTCGCGCCGCCGAACAAAAGCTCCCGCAGGCCCTGCGTCTTAACTTCCGGGCAGCGACCGCCGCAGCAGGCGCACGTCGTCAATCCACACTCGGCCTTTTCCCTTCACCACCAGGTTCAAGCGTATCAGGTCCGGCTTTTGTCCCGGCTGGAGAAGGAAGGGAGTGGTCACTTCAATCCAGCTCATGGTTCCGGTCAGGGGCCGGTCGAGCCCGCGGGAGAAGGATTCGCCCGCACCGGGGAGCCGCACCCACATTTCCAGGTAGGCTTGCCCGTCGAGGTTCTCCGACTGCATGCTGGCTTGATAGATCAGCATCGCGTTCTCGATTTCGACGTCGGTGACCTCAAACAGCGGCACCGTGAGCGCTTCGGTGGCATCGACTCGCAGCGCGCCCTTCCCGTCGCTTGACACCTCAGCATCGAAGCTCACTCCGGTTGTGGCCTGCACCCCGTCCAAGCTGTCCAGCGGAAACCGCTTCAACTCTGTCGCTGGTCCCAGTTCTTGCTGTCCTATTCCGGTGCATGCGCTCAGGCCAAGGCAGAGAAGCCATACCAAACAATGTTTTTTCATCGCCAGCACCTCCTGGAGGTTGGCGTTATCCAATACCTTTTCCTCTACAATTTCAACCAGAATTTCCAGTGTACTGCTTCCATCCGGCTACTGGGAGAAGAGCGCCAGCAGGTCGAGCGGGTTGACGCGGGTGTTGTTGAGCCGGACGGCCCAGTGCAGGTGGGCGCCGGTGACGCGCCCGGTGGCGCCCACGCGGCCCACCAGCGCTCCGGCTTCGACCATTTCGCCTTCCTTGGCGACGATGGACTTCAGGTGGCCGTAGAACGTATAGAGGCCCAGGCCGTGGTCGAGCACCACCGTATTGCCGGAGAAGAAAAAGTTGCGCGCCAGCGCCACCCGGCCCCGCTGGGCAGCGCGCACGGGCGTGCCGGCCGGCGCGGGGAAATCCTCCCCCGAGTGCGGGGAGCGGGCCTGGCCGTTGAGGAAGCGGCGGCGACCGAAGTTGCCCGAAGCCTCCACCGCTTTCACCGGCAGGTGGAACTTCCCTTCCCAGAGCCGCTCCGGGGTCACAGCCGCCCAGACCTCCCGCAGCAGACGCCCTTCCCGCCGGGCGCGCGCCCGATTCTTGGCGCTCAGCTCCACGAAGCGGCGGGGAACACGCAGGCGTTCGACGATGAACTTTCCGTCCTGGACGGTAAGCAGCGCGCTGCAGGCCAGCCGCTCGCCGTTGTCCAACTGGGCGGCGACGGTGAGCGCAGCAAGTCCCAGCGGCTTGCCCAGATCAACGCCCACCAGGGCCCGGTGCACATTCTCCGCCGTTTTGTCGCTCCAAAAATAAAGAGTCTGGTTTCCCCACGCGGCTTTGAGGTCGGCCAGGGGTTGGGCGGCGTGGACTTCCAGCAGAAGAAGACTTCCCTGGGTGGGTTCCAGCGCGCTGAACCTGAGCTCAATCCCTTCGGCGCAGGGGTGTGAGTCCGCCGCGCGGCCGGGAGCGGCGGAGAACAGGCACAGGCCCGCCAGCAGCAACGCGCACACGCCGCGCGCCTCTGCGAGTCCGCCTCTCGGTTGGGTTCCTCGAATCATCCTCACCACCTAATATAAAGCAGCGCCGCCGCTTCGCCTACAAGAACGTGGATGCTCCGGCAGGCTCGGGCGCTGCCTGTGGCCGGGCTTGTCTTTCTGCGATTGGCGGGCCGAGACGCGATGGTGTATAGGTTAAGGACGTTGTAGGCGAGGAGAAACGATGAAAGTCTTTCGGCCATTGCTGTGGACCGTGGCGTTGCTGGTGGTGGGCGCGTCGCTTGCCGGGGCGAACGACATCGACAAAATTCTGACCTATCGCTCGCTGGGGAATGTGGAGGTGTCGCCGGACGGCGCGCGAGTAGTATTCGTGGCGACGGTGGCCGACTTGGAAGAGAATGTGATGAACTCCGACCTGTGGCTGGTGGAGTTCGCCACCGGGCGCAGCTTCCAGTTGACCCGCGGCCCCAAGCGCGACAATGCGCCGGCGTGGTCGCCCGACGGCCAGCGCATCGCTTTTCTTTCCAACCGCGGCGGCAAGACCAACGTCTGGCTGATTTCCCCCGAGGGCGGCGAGGCCGAGGCCGCGACCAAGTTTGAGAAGCTGTCGGTCTCGAGCTTCCAGTGGCTGCCGGACGGGAGCGGCTTCATCTTCGCGGCTGCTGACCCGCCCACCGAGGAAGAGGAGAAGCGCAAGAAAGAGAAGAACGACCCCATCCTGGTGGACCAGAACTTCAAATACACGCGGCTCTACCGCTTCCGCCTGGGAGAGAAGGAACCGACCAAGTTGACCACAGAGGACTACCACGTGGGCGGGTTCCACGTCTCGGGCGACGGGCAATGGGTGGCGTTCAGCGTGCAGCCCACCCCCAAGGCGCCGGACTTCTTCGAGTCTGACCTGAAGCTGCTGGACCTCAGCACGGGCGACATCCGCGACCTGGTGGCGCGCCCGGGGTTGGACGCGGGCCCGCGCTTCTCGCCTGACGGGCAGTGGATTGCCTTTGTTGCTTCGGAGCCGCGCGACGCCTGGGTAGGAAACGTTTACTTGCACGTGGTGCGGCCGGACGGCACCGGGCTGCGGAACGTCTCCGAGTCGTTTGACGAACGCATTGGCGGTTTTGGGGTTGGGGTGCACCGCTGGTCAGCCGACGGCCAGTGGCTCTACTACCCGGCCGGGCAGGGCGTGGCCCGGCGGTTGTTCCGGCTGGAGGTGAGCACGGGCCGCTACCAGCCGGTGAGCAGCCACGACCAGATGCGGGTGGTGCACAGTTTTGGTTTAAGTTCCGAGGGCAGCACGCTGGCACTGGCGCTCTCCGACCCGGCCACTCCGGCGGAAGTCTACCGGTTGGATGTCACCGCCAGCACGCTGGAAAAGCTCACCGCCGTCAACGCCGACTTCGCCGGCACCGCGCCGACGACTGAGTTGCTGCGCTACCGCTCCAAAGACGGGTTGGACTTGGAGGGTTTGGTGGTGAAGCCCAAGGACTATCAGGAGGGCCAGCGCTACCCGTTGCTGGTGGTGATCCACGGTGGGCCGTCAGGCGTGTTCAGCTACGGCTTCACGCCGCGCCGGGGCACCTATCCGCTGCACGCCTTTGTGGAGCAGGGCTACGTGCTGTTCCTGCCCAACCCGCGCGGCAGCACTGGCTACGGCGAGGCCTTCGGCGAGATGGTGGTCGCCGACTGGGCGGGCGGCGACTACCAGGACATCATCGCCGCCACCGACTCCCTCGTCGCCAGGGGGATCGCCGACCCCGAGCGCCTGTACATCGGCGGCTACTCCTACGGCGGCTACATGTCGAGCTGGGCGGTCGGCCAGACGGACCGCTTCCGCGCCGCACCCGTCGCCGCG
>JACZYA010000041.1 GCA_022571295.1 Acidobacteriota bacterium
CATAGGGGCCGAAAACTCTAAGCTCTGTTTGAGAATACTGCGCGCTTGCACCCATTGAGTCAAGTGAGCCGCACCGCCACCAAAAACATGTTGGGGAGACCCTGCGGCTCCGCCTATACTCCATCCCCATGACTGCATGGCTAAAATGGATCGGTACCGCGACCGGCATCCTGGGCGCACTTTGGATTGCCTCGAACATCCCCACCAGCGGCTGGGGCTACCTGCTGTTCACCCTCTCGTCCATCTGTTGGTCATCGGCGGGCTGGCGTATGCGCGAGCTGAGCCTGGTGCTTCTGAACTCGGTCTTTCTGGTAATCAACTTGGTGGGAATCTACCGCTGGCTGATTGTGTGACGGCAGGCCGCCACCGCAAGTCGGCACGGTGGACGAGGAGATTGCCGCAGCCCAGAACGGCCACCGGCGTATCCGACCCACGGTTGACACCCCGAGCAAATCCACGATAGACTCCGCCGCAATTTGCAAATCTAACTCATGGGAGAATCCATGCACAGAAACTTACCCGTAGTTATCCTCGGCTTGTTGCTTACCGGGATGCTCTCTTCACCCGCCGCCGCCGCGCAAGCGCCTGAGCCCGGCACAGAGGAGCAGCGGTACGAATACCGTCTCCTGGCAACCAAAAAAACTTCGACTATGCGAAAGGAAATGAACCGAGCAGCGGAGGACGGATTCCGGTTTGAGACGGTCATGGGCGGCAAAACCTCCTTTGGCGGCTCCCAAGTCGTCGTCATCATGAGCCGACCAGTCGGATCAGAGGCCAGCGCCCGCTACCAATACCAACTGCTCGCCACCAGCAAGACCTCCACCATGCAAAAAGAGATGCAAGAGGCCTCCGACGCTGCCTTCGAGTATCGCGGGCAGACCGTATTCAAATCCACTTTCGGCGGCGAGGAAGTGGTGGTGATTCTGGAGCGCGACCTGGAGGTTTATCCGCCGCTTCGATACGAATATAAATTGCTGGCCACCAAGAAAACCTCCACTATGCAAAAAGAGATGCAGGTAGCGGCAGCCCAAGGGTTTGTCCTGGTCGGGTTGACAGTTTCCAAAACCCGGTTCGGCGGGAGCGAGGTCGTAACCATCATGCGCCGCCGAGTTGCACAGTAGGAAACGGGCGAAACGGTAAGTCTTGATCCACCAACTTCCCGGCGTTCAGCAAACCTGAGAAGAGCTTCCGGGCGGAAGAAAAGAATACTGAGGAAAAGAAAAACAGTGACCGTAGTGTCTGCTGCTTGTGTTGCCTAGGTCTCCAAGCTCGGAGTGACGCCCACGAACTCCCGCAAACGCTTGCGGTCGCCTTCCTCCATGCTCAAGAACTCGACCCCCATACCGCGCCCCTCTACTACCCGCCGGACCATCACTTTCATCGTAATCGGTTCCTTGTAGCCCAGCCACAACCGCAGGGGCACGATGCGCCCCGGCGGCAGAGGGCGCGCGTCTTCAATGAAAGCGCCGGAGATGCTCAGGTTTCGAACCCGCGGCACAAAGTCGGGATATTCCACCCGAACGGTTTGCTCGGGTTTGATGCGAGGATGCGTTCGCTTGCCCTTGTCAGTCAGCATTCTTGTTCTCCGCTGCCACTCCCTGGCTGGACACACCTGCCTGTCCTCAACTGCTATTTGGACATACTTGCCCCCTCAAGGGCTACTGGCCGGAAGACCAGGTTTGGGACAGGTGCGTAACGCTGTCTTGAAAATCCCGCCAGCGGGAACCAGCGTAAGGTAGGTTGGGGTTCTATTCAGCGCCAGCGGCGTGGGCGTGAGAGTGGGAGCGGTCAGGGCGCGTAGGTTATCCCCCAGAAAGCCGCCCGCGGAGTCAGGAATTCTATTCCGACCCTTTGGCCGTCATGGGTCGAGTGGTCACTGGCCCACACCACGCAGGCCCGGGCTGATTCCTGGTTCTCGAGATTGACAATCTCCATTTCCAGCCCGATGCGGATGGGAGTCTTGAGGCGGATACGGGCCCCGTGACCGTTGAGCGTCTCTGTGCGCGTCTGCTCCTCGGTGATTTCTCCCCTGGCGGTGGTCCACTTCACCCGCAAGGGAATGGAGAGCGCGGCTCGTGGACTCCGACGACGTCCGTCACCCGTCATTTGTTTCTCCAGTCCATAAAACTCATGGAAACCCCCACAGGCCCTGGCCCAGCAACGCTGCTGTGCCTTAGCGCCTTCCTCCCCCGCGCAGCACAAAACTATAGCATCAATACCCACTCGGCGGACAGACCCTAGCCCAGGCAGTGGGCAGCGGCGATTCAAATGTCAGCGCAGGGGGCAGGCTTCTACATCTGCCACAAGGGGCGGGTATCCAAAAACTCACACAGACGGTTGTACTCCGTCTCTTTCAATCCAACAAATTCTACCGCTATCCCGCTTCCCTCTTCCACTCGGCGGATCACTCCGCTCACCTCAACCGCTTCAACCGAGTTCAACCAAAGTTTGAAGGGAAGCGTTTCGCCGAGCCGGAGGGGGCGCTCGTCTTCAATAAAGGCGCCCGAAGGGCTGAGGTCCACAACCCGGCCCAGATAATCCGGGTATTCCACCACCAGCATTCGTTCAGGCTTAATCCTTTGATGAACCCGGCGTTCAGTCGTCATGACCAGCCGGAGTATCCCACAGAGCAAGGGGCAGCAGCATTAGAATTTTCCCATCATCTCCAGCCTGGCAACCACTCAACTGATTGACAACCGGAACTCGAATTCACCCCGCCAGCCCTAGAGAAATTCCTCCGCGGAAAAACCACGCAGGGGGTCAACATCAACCGTGAACAAGCAGAACTCTGTCAGGCTAAAGCAGTCCGTACCCAGCGCCGATGGGATCACTGGAGGCATAGCTGTGGAAGGAATCATGGTTGCAACCTTGCTTGTTCTGGTCACAGTCCTGGGGCTTGCCGCAGCAGCCTGGTTCTACCGAAACCGCAGGCGACCGCTAGCGCCTCTTGCTCAAGTCCACCCGAAGACACGTCTGCCAAAACAACCTGCCCAAAAGTCAGTGACGAGCGGCGCCCTTCCCGTCCTCCAGGCAGCGTCTCCCCCGCGCAACCCGGAGCGCCAGTTCGCCCTGGGTCGCTACCTCTAGCTTTCTGTTACGCTGAACCGCATCCGCCGCTTGAACTGCGGCACCGGCTCAGCTCCTTGCCGCCCGGCGAGGACCACTTGGTCGTGGGGTCGCCCCGTCCGAGGGCCGCACTGCTTTGGCCGGCTTGCCGTCAGCGCGCATGTGACAGCGACCTTCCAGCACACCTCCAGCTTCGATCACCAACGAGGGAGTGTACACCTCGCCTTCCACCACCCCGCTGGGCAGAATTTCTACCCGGTCCCTCCCCGTGACGCTGCCGCTGACCCTGCCGGCCACCGAGACGATCGCAGCCTCGATCTCTCCTTCGACCCATCCGTGCTCTCCTAAAACCAGCCGCTCCTGGCACCGCACCGGCCCCTTGACCTCACCGTCAATCCGGAACGCGCTCGCCAACTCCAGCGTCCCTTCCAACCTGACCCCTTGCGCCAAAAAGCCCGTCTGCCCGTTCGGTGCTGCCTGCTTACTGTCTGCCTTCCACTTTCCCATGGTTCGTATCCTCGTGTCGCGTTTGCTTACTTCTTCGGCCCCGCGCTGCTCTTCTTGACCTGAACAGCAAAGCCATCCGCGTTCCATACTGCTTCCGCCAGCCTTAGAAAATGCTTAGAGAAGAGTTAGGGTTTGATGGGTTCTTCGTTCCAACCGGCGGGTGCGAATGGATACGCAGTCCTGGTAAAGAAGTTGAAGGCGCGAAGTTGATGCCGGCGGGCAGGTTACTCGTGGGGCAAAAGCTAGTCTTTAGTCTTCCTCGCGCGGCGGCTGGCGCATTGCCTGGTTGGGCAAACCGGTGACGCGGATGCCGGCGCCATGGACACCGTGTTTGCGATTGAGCGTAACCAGTAGCGCTGTCAGTTGCTCCACAATTCGGGCGTTCTCCAGCCTTCCCCCGTGGAGGGCCCGCACGCCGGGGATTTTCTCAGCCAATTCGCTGGCCACCTGCCGGGCGCGATCGTCATCGCTGCAAACTATGACGTCGCACTCAACCCGGGCTTCACTGTCCAAAAGAACCGCCGACAGATTTTGGAAGGCAGCAGCCACAGCCACGCCTTTCGGCACCAGCTCGGCCGCTTGCTCGGCGGCCGACCCCTGCCAGACGCTCAGTGTCCGCGTCGCCCGCCCGCCCACGGCGGCCGCTAGCGGTACGGTGGTGTCAATCAGCACGGCACCCGGCTTGAAAGCTGACTTCAATTGTTTCAACAAGCCGGCCTGTCCGGAAAAGGGCACGGTAAGGACAACCACGTCAGCAGCCGCTACCGCGCTTGCATTTTCTTCTCCCCGTACACGATCGGGAGCGCCCGTCTTTTCGGCAATCTGCGCTGCCGTGCGCAGCGCCCGTTGCGGGTTGCGGGAACCAATAATGACTGTTTCCCCCGCACGAACCCAGCGCAGCGCCAAGCCCGATCCCTCCGGGCCGGTTCCCCCCACGATGGCAATCAGGCGACTCATCAAACTCCCTCACTTTCCGGCGGGAACCGCCGACGCTGAGACGGTGGCGCTCTCGGGAAACATTTGGATGCGGGTGTAGGTTGTGTTGCGCTCGGCCGGAATCCGCCCCAACTCCCGAATCCGATCGTGGAACTCCTCCGGCCCGACGTATTGGCCTGCGGTGGCCCCAGCCAAACGGGAAATGTTCTCCTCCTTCAAAGTGCCACCGTAATCATTCGCTCCTGACTGCAGGCAGAGATCAGACAAGCGCCGCCCCAGCTTGACCCAAGAGACTTGGATGTTGTTGATGGCGCCCGCCAGGATAATGCGAGCGAGAGCATGAATCTTCAGATGTTCCTCCAACGTAGGGCCGGGGCGAACTCTTCCTTGTTGGAAGAGCAAGGTATTGAAATGGATGAACCCGAGCGGAACGAATTCCGTAAATCCGCCGGTTGTCCGCTGGATGCGCCGGAACCGCAGGAGTTGATTGACCCAGTGGGTTGGGGTTTCGAGGTGCCCGTACATCAAGGTAGAGGTGGTGCGAATACCGCACCGGTGCGCGGTGCTAATGACTTCCTCCCATTGCCGCGTGGAAAGCTTGTTCCGGGAAAGTACCTCCCGAACCTGGTCGTCCAGAATCTCCGCTGCGGTACCGGGCAGGGTGTCCAATCCGTTTGCCTTGAGCATGGTCAGATACTCCGGCAACGGCATCCCCGTCAGCTCGACCCCATAAGTGATCTCCATGGGCGAAAAAGCGTGAATGTGGATACGCGGGGCTGCTCGCTTCACCGCGCGAAGAATGTCTCGATAGTAAAAAGGAGGAAGATTTCGTGGCAGCCCTCCTTGGATGCAGACTTCGGTGGCGCCTCGCTGCCAAGCTTCCCTGGTTTTCTGAGCCACTTCTTCCAAGGAAAGAAAATAGGCATCGGAATCTTTCGGGCTCCGGCTGAAGGCGCAGAACTTACAACCGATGAAACAGACGTTGGTAAAATTGATATTTTGGTTTACCACGTAAGTAACAACGTCACCAACCAGTTTCCGGCGCAACTGATCGGCCGCCAGCAGCAAACCCAGCAAGTCGTCTCCCTCTGCGTACGCCAGTTGAAGACATTCCTCATACGAAAGCGAATCTCCCTCTTGGCTCTCCAGAATTTTTTCCAGCGAGGCGCGCACCGATGAAGACAAGCGAGACTCGACCTCCCGCCAGTCGAGTGTGAAAAACTGCTCCAACTCTGTGCAATTCATAGCAAGTTCCATAATTTCCCCCTTAGCGAAACAAGTCCTCGGAGCGGGGCCGGATCAAATCCCGGGCGCGTCCCCGGCCGCGCTGATAGGAGTACCCCCGGACAACACATACGGGCGCGCCCAAAAGCTTCTCGCTCATCAGACCTGCTGCGCAGGCCAATTCGTCCGCCACCGCCTCCAAAGTTCCTTTCAAACGATATCCGTATGGATCCCGTTTTCCACGAAAATCCTTGAGTGCCCGCATCCCGGTGACCCCGATCGCCACTTCGGTCAACCCTCTCCGCCAAGGCCGGCCGAAACTATCGCTGATAATGATGGGGATGAACAAGCCAAGCTTTCTCTTGATCGCTCTGTGAAGTTTGGCGGCCGCCCGGTCTGGATCCAAAGGAAGCAAAGCGGCGCTTTTGCCTCCGTCCACATTAGAAAGATCCACTCCGCTATTGGCGCAAACAAATCCATGCCGCGTCTCAGTTATCAAAACGCCGCGCCCCTGGCGGACCACTCGCCGGCTTTCCGACAAAGCCAACTCGACCACCTGCGCACGCAGCCCATGCTGCGCGGCCCACCGCCGAGCCCGCCGGGAAGCTTTCACTTGCTCCAAGGGTACGACTCGTCCTGCTGCTTTGGAAACAATCTTATGGGTTACCACCAGAATGTCTCCCGCGATCAACCGGACTCTCTGTCGGCGCAGGGCCCCGAGCATTTTGTCCACAAGCGCATCGCCCGGCTTGATGTCCCCCATTCCCCGCACGGGGATAACCCGGAGTTCCAACATTATCCCCTCACGCGTTGGCCACTGCCAACAACCGCTCTGGGAGGTTCCAGCAGCGCAGCAGTTGCTGCGCGCGGGTGTTGCCCTCAGCGGCAAGCAACCGGCTCAAGTCTTGCGGAGTGTCAACATCCAGTGCAATACCCGGCAGCTCCAGGGTAACGCACGGCTTTCCGGTGGCGCGCGCCCGCTGCAAGTGACGTGTAAAACTCTGGCCGCCAAATTCCAGCGGAAAAAGCCCCGCTGGCCGCCGCAGCACAGCGTTGCTTCCTTGCCCATCGGCCGAGGGCACAAGTACTGTTCCCTCCGAGGGCGCCGCCGCCAATACCTGTTCAACCTCGCTCACCCGGAGCAGAGGAATATCTCCGGGGAGGACAAGCGAGCCTGTTTGCTGTTCTTTGCAGACGGCGGTGGCGAGGGAAATCGCTTCGCTTTCTCCCTGGTTCGCTGCGTCGTGGATGATCTCGAAAGAAAAATGGCGCGCCAACTCGCAAGCGCGCGCATCATTTGTAACCACAGACACCGGCGGACGCTCCGGCCAAGTGCCTAGAGTGGTGAATACGTCTTCCAACATAGCTTCGGCCAAGAGCCTCCGTTCCCAGGCGGCAAGAATGGAAGAGAGGCGCTGCTTGGCGTTCTCCCGGTTCTTTACCGGGATCAAAATCCTTGTTTCTGCCCTCCTCATCCCACCACCTGCGCCTGCCGGGTACTCTCCACTGCGGCCCGGGCCAGCTGCACCTTGTCATCAAGAGACTTCATCAGTGTTTGGGTGCAATGGAAGCGAACGTCCGAAACCGAAACTCCCCGCAGCGCCGAGGCATCACGCTCGTCAGCGATGAGCACGTCCAAGAAGTCGGCATAAAAACGGGCTACGCCTTCGGGCGAAACCGGCAGCCCTTGCAGTTGCATCAAAGCCCCCGCCGGCCCCGAGACGGCCCTGCTGCCCACGATGGGGCTAACGGCTCCGACGGGCGCAGGCGTTTCCGCCAATGCTTTGCGGATGCCCGGCACCGCCAGAATGGGGCCGATGCTGGTGATGGGGTTGCTCGGAGCTAGGAGGACTACGTCAGCCGTTTCGATCGCTTCCAGAACGCCCGGAGCAGGCTGCGCCATTTCAATTCCTTTCAGTCGAACACCCTCGACCGGCACTTGGTAACGCTCCCGAACGAAATACTCCTCAAAGCTGAGTTCTCCTTCGGGGGTCAGGATGCGGGTCTCGACACGCGCGTCTGTCATGGGAAGGATGCGAGCTTCAATCTCCAACCGACGCGTGATTTCTACTGTCGCCGCAGACAAGGTCTTACCCGCGGCCAAAAGCTGGCCGCGCATGAGGTGCGTGGCCAGGTCGCGGTCGCCCACCCGGAACCACATGGGTGCTCCCAACCGCTCCATCGCTTCCAGGCAATGAAACGTGTCACCCTCCACGCCCCAGCCACGATCTCGACTCAGGAGATCTGCAAGAGCGTAGGTGATGGAATCGAGGTCGGGGGAAACAGGCAGACCCCACCAGCGGAAGTCATCCCCTGTATTCACGACGAAAGTCAGTTCTCGAGCGGGCAAGACACGCATCAGTCCCTGCGCGAATTTGGCCCCGCCGGTTCCACCCGTCAACACTACGATCACTGGGAGTTCCTCGCGTATCCCTGCGAATCGGCCGCGCTCCGTACTTTGTCTGCGAGCAACCCGGGAGTGGCGGTCACCGCTTCGACATATTCCGGATAGACGGGCAAACGCTGCTTCAGCTCAAATCCGGCGGCTTTGGTCCGCTGCTGCAACTCCTCCAGGTGAGGCCAGGGAGCTTCCGGGTTGATGTAATCGGGCGTGAGCGGCGAGATGCCACCCCAGTCGTTGATGCCCGCCGAGAGGAGTTCCTCGTAGTCGGGCGCGCTGAGGTTGGGTGGAGCCTGCACGTTTATTTTTTCCAGCAACAGCCGGGCCACCGCCACCGTTCTGAGCAGGTCGCCGCGAGTGGGCTCCGGCCAATGCCGCATCGGGATGGTCGGCTTGGAACGGAAATTCTGGATGATGACCTCCTGGATGTGACCGTAGCGGCGGTGCAGCTCGCGCAAAACCAGCAAAGTATCCACCCGGTCTTCGGGCGTCTCACCAAGGCCGATCAAGAGTCCAGTCGTAAAAGGAATTCTCTGTTTGCCGGCCTCTTCGATAGTTTGCAGCCGCAGCGCGGGGACCTTGTCGGGCGCGCGGTCGTGGGCTCCACCGGGACGCAACAGAACCGTGCTGGTAGTTTCCAGCATCAGCCCCATACTCGGATTCGTGCGGCGGAGGCGGCGCATCCAGCCAGCGCTCAGCAGCCCTGGATTGGCGTGCGGCAGGAGCTTGGTCTCGCGCAACACCAACTCGCACATCGCTTCCAGGTATTCCAAGGTGGATTTGTAACCGAGCTGCCGCAGATGGGCGCGCATTTCCGGAAAGATCATCTCGGGTTTGTCTCCCAGGCTGAAGAGCGCCTCGCGGCAGCCAACCCGCTCGCCCGCTCGGGCCACGCGGAGCACTTCCTCGGGAGTCATGGTGTGAGCACCGGCCTCATTCGGGTCCCGGCGAAAGGTGCAATAGCGACAATAGTCCCGGCAGAGATTCGTCAAAGGGATGAACACCTTGCGGGAATAGGTGACGATGCCCGGCGGGCAGAAGCGTTCGCGAACCGCGCGGGCGGCTGACAAAAGGTACGGCAGCTCCTGGTCGCTGCACTGGATAAGCCCAACAGCCATCGTGCGCGTCAGCGGCGCTCCGGATTGCACCTCTTCCAAACAAGAGCGCATGGTCGGCAGCGACATTGCGCGGGAAGGATACATCTGCAATCTCGTACCGGGCATGTCAGCCTCTTGCACGCGGGTTCATATTCTAAGCCTTAACGAAACGAGTAGAACAGCAGGTCATCCGGCTTCACGATCCACTTCCCAGGAACTTTGAAGTGGGCTTCGGCTTCGCCCTTGGCTCCCGATAGAACGATCCCTCGCTTGCGGGACTGCCAAAAAGCAGCCCAGAAGATTGGGGCCTCTCAGGGCGCATAGCATAGCAGAAACAGGGAATTCATCGCCACGCATAGGTTTGTGGCGGGCGTCAATGGAAAAGGCGGAGCAGACACTACGCGCACTCGATGCCGAAGCTCGAGAGCTGCGCACTGGGAAAGTTGGACGAGCATTGCTCGCCAGTTGTCCGCGCGATGGCCGGCTTGACGGTTGCCGGTTGAAGACCTACACTGAAAAAAGTTGTTAGTTTCGAGTGCGCCTGTAGCTCAGTTGGATAGAGCGCTGGTCTCCGGAACCAGAGGTCGGGCGTTCGAGTCGCCCCAGGCGCGCCACAACTCTTTCGCTTTCAACGAAGGTAGTCATTGGACACGTCCCTCCTTCCCGGATTTCGGAACATTTCGGAACAGCAAGCCCTCTAGACTTTCGACTGCTCGCCGCTGCGATTCGGGCAACACCTGAGCTCGGTATGAGATAGCTGAATCGTGTGGGTCAAAACCACATGGTTTAGGCACATACCCTTGTTGCTTGTCTGTTAGAGGCCTACTCCGGGAAGTTCATGCCTGCCGCAGGCGGGCGGCGGAGGAGGGAGTGGAAGCGCGGGTCGGAGCGCGGCGGGTCGAAAATGGCGCCCGAGAGCGCCGCTAGGACCCTAGGATGGCCCGAGAACAGGAGATCGGCCCCTGGGAACTCGTTCAGGCCTCTACTTGCCGGTTAGGCCTTTCACCCACTCCTTCACCATATCCTTGCAGCCTAGGCCGAAGGCCAGCGCCAAACCCAAGGCTAGGGCGCCGAAGAGCAGGGTGAAGGCGTTGGTGATAATGGTGGTGGCGATGCGCAACTGCTCCAGGCTGGCGGCCACGGCGAAAATGATGACGGCGGCCTGTGCGACCTTACCGATGGTTTCTGGGTTGACGGCACCCACACCCCCGACCAGCGTCTGCACGAACCCCCGCACCAACCCCCCGAAGAAGAAGCCCAGCGTGAGGATGAAGACAGCGGCGATCACGTTGGGGATGTAGAACAACAGTTCGTTGAGCAGTTGCGTGGCCACAGTCAGCCCCAGGGCATCGATGGCCATCACCAGGGCCAGCAGCACCACGATCCAGTAGAAGAGCTTGCCCACAATGCCGGACGGGTTGGTGGTGATCTGGCCTTGCAGCAAGGCCTGGTTGATCCCTGCCCGCTCCGTGAGGATGTCGAACCGCGCCAGACGCAGCACGCGCTCCACTAGGGCGCGGATCACCCGGGCGATGATCCAGCCCACAATCAGGATAACCAGGGCGACCAGCAGGTTGGGGATGAAGGAGAGAATTTTGGTCGACATCTCCCGCACAGGCTCGGTGAACAACTCTTGCCAATTCATTGCGTTCCTCCCTCTTCCCGCGCGGCGGCGGGACGAACTGATACATTGCCGGCTTGCTGGGACGTGTTCGGTTTCAGCCGGACGTAATCCCGACGGCCACATGCTAACCGGGGCCGGCAGCCAAGTCAACGCATGAGATTTGGCTGGAGGTTTTTGCGAGCTAACGCTGGCGGCGTTTCGTGCGCACTGCCTCCACCCGAAAGCGTATGCAAGGATGCTGAGCCCCAAGGGTCAGGGACGCTTTGGCCGCCGAGGCGAAGTCGTTGTACTCCCGCGCCCGCTCCCATCGCTTGCCGCCGTCGTAGCTCTTGAAAACCACAAATGCCATTGCGCCCTCTTTGGTTTGTGCACGTAGTTGTCTAACTCTTCTCCAGGAGTGCTGACCACGCCCTGGCTCGCAAGTATAGCGCATTGTGGACAAGTCCAACGCAGCGGGTGTGTGGCCCCCCCTAACGATACAGGGTCTGACTGTTTGCGGAGTCAATTCCTGCATTGTGAGAGATCTCCGGCCTATTGTCACGCAATCTTAGGCCCCGCCCGCAGGCAAGTCAACGCGGAGTTGTGCTAGAAGGGTTCCCTTCTGGCTCAGATTGATAGCTGCATTTGGTCGATTTGGGCGAATACACCCAGCAACTCTCTGGCAGGAATAGTTCTGAAATCGTCTCCTAGGGCGCGCCATAATTCTTCTGCTTTCAACAAAAGAATTCACTGGACGTGCCCCGCTCTGGCCGGTTTCGGAACAGCAAGCCCTCTAGACTTTCGACTGCTCGCCGCTGCGATTCGGGCAACACCTGAGCGTAGAAGCTCACGCGCCCGCCACCCGTTGACTTACCCACACGCCTGCCAAAACCAGCTCACTTTTGGCACACAAACCGCCTTCGGAAGGCTGGGCTAGACGCTTGGGCTCCTGGTTCCCTACTCTGTCTAGACGCTCGCCAGAAGCCCAGACTCTCGCAATCTCGACATCGCATCGTTACAGATACCTCCGTGGAAGTAGGAAGGCTAAGTGTCAGCCCTGATCATGACGTTTTTGGGTGGTTGGTCATGTCTGCGACTTCTGAAAGGAATTGAATATTTCCACATAGTGAAGCACGGCCGACACAAAGGCCGAGTGACTCCATGTCAGCGGGGAAACGGAGAGGGGTCTCGCGTTCAGCGGGTGAATTTGTTCGGCAAGAATTCCGGAGGTGAGGGAATTCTTAGCACACCATTCAAGATAGGGGATTGCTTCATGAAGCTGATCGACGTTTTGTGCTCGCGCGATCAGATATTGCGCAACCCAAAGTGTGGCGATTACCCAGGGATTGCCCGGAACATCCTTGGAGTTGTCGAGCGCGGCTTGGTAATGATCATTCTGGTATCGCGCGAACCCGCCCACAGGGGTTTTGACCCATAATTGCTCGCGGATGGCCTCCATGGTTTGGGCCACTTTGAGATCAGCGGCGTCGAACACACCCAAGGACACCAAACCCGCGAGGCTGACGTCCAGCACTTCGTCAAGCTCGTATCCGGCGTTCGTCCGATAACCTGAACGGGCGTAACGCTTCAATTTCGGATGGTACAGATATTTGGTCAAAGCCTCCTTGACCTCGACCGCCGCCGCTTCATAGGCCGTAGCCAGAGACTCATCCCGAAATGTTTTAGCAAAGTTCGCTGCCGCCCTCAGCCCCGCAATCACCGTGGCGACCGTAAACGTGTGCACCCCATAACGCTCTTCCCAAAGGTCGTAAGAGGCAATAGGCAACAAGGTCTCGGCGTCCCGATGGGCAACCAGGAAATCGGCGGATCTGGTAATGAGCGGTGTGTACAGAGGTCTGATGAATTCGATGTCCTTAGCACATTCGTAGTGCACCCAGAGCGCCCATAGCACCAGGGCGGTTGAATCCTCCTGAATGGGCAGGACGACCTCGCCATCCTGTAGCCATGGGTGCCAATTGCTGGCCAGGGAGCCGTCGGGATTGTAGTGCTGAAATAGATAGCCTTCGTCCGAGAGGACGGATGAACAGAAGTTGAAGAATCGCCTGCACACTTCGGCATAGCCCGACTTGGCCATGGCGGCGGCAACAAAGGCACCGTCTCGACCCCACATGTAGGAGTAGGTATCCTTTCCGAATCGCACGATGTCCGAATCATTGGCCGCAATGATTGCTCCCTGGTTGTCGATCTGAGTCCTCAGGACAAGCAGGCTCCGGTTGAAAAGGTTGGTGATTGTTGGGGGCAGGTCGGCGAAGGACCTGGATTCTTTTTTGACCCACGCGACCCAGTACTCCGAGGTCCTCACGATCATTTCCGCTGGAGTGGTTTCCTCTACGCTCTGATTGAGCTGATCCACTTCTTTGTATTTTGTGCCCGCCGCAATCCAGTAGTGGCCTACCGCGCGACCGCGAGGAGGCAAACGCAGGTGGATGGCGATCGTCGAATCGGCCGAACCCCAGGCTAGCGGATCGCCGCTCAACTCCCCGTCCTCGGCGTCCTTCCAAGTCCCCTGCTTGCCAGGAAGCTCTTTGGGCCCGCAGGCGAAAAATTCCACTCCGTATTTTCCATTGACGCAACAATTGATGAGGAAATACCGGTTGGCCTTATAGTGAATGATGGAGTGCGTCCGCGGATCAAAATAGGTGGTGTCGCCGATATCGTTTCCGTAAAGATGAAAATTGTGATGAAAAAAAAGCCTCACATCTCGGTCTTTATCCTCGAGGTTCAGGACATGGATTTCCTTCAGGTACACGTTCAGATCAAAATGCACCCCATCGTGGCAGTGCAGTTCCAGGCCCAGGCCCTCGTTTTTGAGGATTACGTCAGTGACTAAGCTGTTTTCCCGGTAGCGAATTCTCTTCTGCCATTCAGCTCCCATCCAGGAGAATTGGCCGTCCACCCAGATTCCAAATCGGGAAGGATGCCCCTCTGAATGGTTTTCCTGGCCGATGTAGGGGAAATAGATGTCGCGCAAACGGTAGTCGGCGTCAAAATTGAGAAGCAGAGAGCCATTGCTGACGGGAATGTCTCTAGGCATTGGACACTGGTGAAAAACCCTTTTTCGCTGTCATTCTGAGCGAAGCGAAGAATCTCGGTTTAGTAGGGCAGCCGCTTGTGAGATTCTTCGCCGCCTTCGGCTCCTCAGAATGACACATTCGGCGACTTTTTCAACACAACCGCATCATTGGTTTTGGGCGGGAGTCTAGCGCGAGACAGGAAGCTCCTTTAGGTACGGGGATGGACGATAGCTCAAGAGATGAGGCTTGAATGGGTGTTCCTCGACAACTTGCCGATAAACCTCAATGTAATCTTGAACCATTCTGGCGAGGGAAAAGTTTTGTTGGATATGGCGGCGGCAGGCGTGCCGGTCGATCGTATCGAGCCGTTCCAGCGAGGCGACCATACCCTCCAGGGAATCTACAAGAAAGCCGGTTTCTCCGTCCACCACGATTTCAGGCAGGGCGCCTTTCTTCATCGCCAAAACGGGCGTTCCGCAGGCCATGGATTCGATCGGGACCAAACCAAACGGCTCTGCCCACTGAATTGGAAATAGAGTGGCTAGGGCATGCTGGTACCAATGCTTCTTTTGAGCGCCGTCTAATTCCCCAATGTAAATAACCTGCTTATTGCAGTCGACAAGGGGCTTGATCACTGAGCGGTAATAGTCCTTCCCGACGTCAACCTTGCCGACATCAACAATAAGGTCGATAGAGCCCCTTAGGGATTCAAAAAAGGCTTTGTCTTCCACCTTGTTTTGCACACACCCGGCTATGAAGAGCTTGGAACCGCTTTTCCGGGCAAGCTCAATGGCCTTGTCTTGTCCCTTAACGCGGGTAATCCTCCCGATCATGAAGAGATAACTGTTTCCAATCGATGTCGTCCCCACGGGGAAGGTCTGCACGTCGACGCCGTGGTGAATAACTCGGTAGATATTGACCAGCGTGGAGTACTCTCGCTTTTGGCACTCACTAATGGCAATGAAATACACAGAAGGCTGCGGCCCGCTCCTCTTCCAGTTCTCATAGTCTTCATCGAGGCCGCTCTGCGTGGCGGGCACGTGCAGGGTGACGACAATGGGGAGGGGAGGGTTGAACACGCCATCATATACATGATGCACCCATTCGTGCATGTGAACGATGTCGATATCCCCTCCCAGCGCCCGTTTGAGCGTGGAGGCCAGATGTCTCTGCAGTAGTTCCTCCCATCCTTGGCAATCCTCCCGGCAATAGCTACCAAAACTTCGACGAACCGTCACGTGCCTTTCTCCCACGGTTTGGGAGTCAGCGGAGCAGGCCACGATGGAGCGATGCCCCGCCGAGACCAGCCCTTTGTCAAGATTGTAGATTACTGTTTCAATAGGGCAATACCCCTGGTCGGGCCTGATAGGTTTATTCAAGGTGCCTACATGCAAAACAGTTAGCTTATCGATCGCTTCTACTTTTCTAGGATGCATTGTTTTCTGGACCGAATAGCTGTAGGCCTGATGCGTTGAGGGATGTCCCGGGTACAGTTGAAGGTCCTGGCGGGATCAAAAAGGCTATCTACGCACTTGCCGCCCCGCCGGGTTCATCATCCCATCCTGCTGGCCATACCAACGAATCTCCCCCTTTCTTAAACTTTTCTTCGGTGCAAACAGTATACACCGATCGCACTGTCGCGGCAACGTCCGCCCTGCGAAGCTCGAAGAGTGGAGGGCTTTCGCGAAAGCTGTCGCTACTTTTGGCGCTAGTGCAATGGGGCTGTGCCAAAACCATTCCCTTCTGGCGCAAAAGGGTTGGTTAGGCGGAAAGGTCAGCGATAGAAATGGCTACACCGTGTGCACAGGGCTTCGGAACACTTTCGGAACAGCAAGTGCCGAATACCAGGGAAAACCAAGTCCCAGTCCGAACAGAAAGCAAAGCGAACCAACAGGATAGCAATCTACTACCGAACTCCGGAACCAGAGGTCGGGCGTTCGAGTCGCCCCAGGCGCGCCACAACTCCTTCGCTTTCAACAAAGGCAGTCATTGGACACGCCCCTCCTGGCCGGATTTCGGAACATTTCGGAACAGCAAGCCCTCTAGGCTCTCGACTGCTCGCCGCTGCGATTCGGGTAGCACCTGAGCGTAGACATTGAGCGTCAACGCTGCGTCCGCATGCCCCAACTGAGCCTGCAGGATGCGCGGCGCGACTCCCAAGTCCGCCAGATAGGTCGAATGCAGCTTTCGCAGCCGATGCCATGAGAAGCGTGGTAGTCCCAAACGATCAAGCACGCGGTGAAGTTGCCGCCGAGCAAGATTGTGAGGATCGAGGGGCTTTCCGGAATCTCCCTCGAATACCCAACGCTCGGGCCCCTTGGCTTTCTTCCCCAAGTGCTCTGCCAGAACCGGCCCGAGCGGAACCACCCGCTCGCTGGCCGTGTACTTAGGCGAGTCAATCTTTCCGTGCCAAACGTCGCGGCGGACCGAGAGGGTTTTGCTCTTGAAGTCGATATCCTCCCAGCGCAGCCCGACCGCCTCGCCCACGCGCAGACCAGTTCCCACTAGCAGCAATCCTAGTGTGTAACTGGGCTCACACAGGTGCGCGAAAATCTCGGCCACCTGCTCTGGCGTGGGCAGAAAGAGTCGAGTCTTAGGTTGCCGGGCCGGACGACGAACTCCCTGAGCCGGGTTTTCCTTGATGTACCCCCAGTCCACTGCAATCCTGAGCACGGAAGAGAGAACCGCCCAGACGTTCTTGACAGTCTGACGGGACAGACCGGTTTGAGAAAGCACTGATAGCCACTGCTGGATCTCCCCCCGACGCAAATCGATCAACCGCACTTCTCTCAACCAAGGAAGTACATACCGTGTGAGATTGGCGCGGTAGGAGCTTTGCGTTGAGGGTTTGAAAGTCGGCAGGATCCTCGGCACCCATTCCCGCTCAACAAATTCCCGAGCAGGAAGATATGCCTCAGCCCGCCTACTTCCCTGCACTTCCGGCAGCATCTGTGCCAGTGCCATCAGAGCATCCCAGTGGGTCGGCAGCTCAGTTGTCGTACCCAGCCGGACATTCCGCAGCGCCCGTTTCCACTGACCGTTCTCGAAAACGGGCTCCCGGTAACGTCCGTACCAAACCTGCTGACCACGTTTACCAGTCTTGTAGACATGACCTCGTTGCACATAGCGTCGTTGAACCACAGGCACCATCCTTTCTCCTGTGGTTCGCTTTGCCTCTGCTTTCCGCGCTACTGTACCCGTCTTGCCCATTGATCTCAACCACTGTTAATTTCGCTCTTCGGGCTGGGCTATCGTCTCAGCTTTTCCGTGTAGCTGAGAACGTCTTGCCTATAGAAACGTAGGTATTTACCAAGCTTTATATGGGGCAATCGGTCAGGAGTGCGCTCCCGGCTCCTTTCGTAGACCCAGGACCGGGGTACTTTCAAAAGTTGGGCGACCTCCTCAACTGTGAGGAGTTCGTCTTCTTTCATGCCTGCTTTCATTCCTTCTGCCTCGACGAGTCATCAGGCGATATCGCCTGCTTGGGCATTAGAAAAACGGCAACCAGCATCACGAATGCGACAATCACAAGAAGTCCGACGAGGGTTGGTCTCATTGCTCACCCCCAGGCTTAACAATCCCATCGCAGTCAGGGTCGGGACACCGATAGCCAGCAAACCTTCCGTCCAGCCAACTGGTCTCAATGAGCTCCTCACTGACCCAGAATTCTTTCCCACACTTCGGACACTTCTTCCGATAGCGCCGTTCGAGCTCAGTGTGCCTCTCCCAAGTATTTCTCATCTCGGCTTCGGCAACGAGCCTTTCAAACTTGCGAATTCCAGAGCCAACCCGAACAAACATCTGCATTCCGCAACCGTTGCACACCACGTATGGCTTCCCCTTCTTGGTCTCCCGGACATCAAGACCCCCACTACAGATAGGACATGGAAAAAGTCGCTTCTTTTCAGTTTCAAGGTCCAACAAGGTCTTCATAGTCCCAATCACCCCTTGAAGCCCATTCCTCTATCAACATATTCCAAGCTAGCTAGAACTCTCCCCACCTCGCTAACCCACTTGTAGGCCATCTTCCCACCCAATACCGCCACCGCCTCGGCCTGGCCGCTCCTGACAAGGCGTTTCAGGATTGTGTGGACGGATGCAAGCAGACTGGTGTGCCTAGCTGGATCGAAGCGCCAGGACAAGAGTTGATCTCTTACCTCTCTAGGCGGGAGGGGGCGTCCAGACCTTTTCAGAGCCAGCCGCACGGCATCCGTAATACCCATGGACCCTAAATCCCGGGGTGCCGCCCTCTGCGCGAGTTCCCGGCTGAGCGGTTCGCCAGACAGGGCCGCCAAGTCGTCCACGATGGGACCAAGTTTCGCAATCCGCTTGTCGATCGCCTCCCGCTGCCTATGTAGCTTGAGGAGCTCTTTCTTCATATTTGTGAAAGCACGTTTGTATTCTCTTTTAGCCATACCGATAGTTTAGACAATTCGTCTTAATATGTCAAGCACAATGTCTTATACCGGCGCTGGACCCAGCGGGCCGGGGGCTGCCGAGGTATGGCAAGGCGGCGTTCCCTTTTCGTTACTTTACGAACGCAACGTTACGTTACGCAGGTTACGCCCACGCGGGGCAGGCTCATGGTTTCCTGGGGACCTGTCATACCAACTGGAATTGTCGCCCTGAGAAACTGAAGCGGGTCCTAGGCAAGGATCAGGTGGGGAATAGACGCCCAAAGCGGCACGGCCCGACGCATCTACAAGGCCTTCCCAAAAACCCTCCCGGCCAGCCCAAATCCTGCAAGAAACTGCCGCCAACCTCAACCGCATCAAACTCGTTCTAGACAGTCCTCCCGTGCGGTTGTATTGTTAGTTAGATAATTACCTCTCAATGGAAAGCTGAATTACCTATGGCTCCGACGCTTCAATTCCCATGTGGCTCTGTCTGGCGCAAGTGGGACCTTCATGTTCACACGCCCGCATCGGTCGTACACAACTACACGGGATCCCCGGATGCTTGGTCGGCTTTCTTAGATGATTTAGAGGCACTTCCTCCCGAATTCAAAGTATTGGGGATAAATGACTACATTTTCCTAGATGGTTACCGCCGACTTCTGCAGGAAAAGAGCAGGGGCAGGCTAAAGAACATTGACCTACTGCTTCCGGTTATCGAGCTGCGGCTCGATAAGTTTGGCGGTAGCTCAGGAAAACTTAGCAAGGTCAACTACCACATCATCTTTTCCAATGAGCTCGCTCCGGATGTCATCGAACAGCATTTTCTGAACGCGCTCACCCAGAGCTACCAGGTGAGCCCTCAATACGCAGCAGTTACCGAAAAGCGGTGGGAAGCTTTGCCAACACGCAAAGCCATTGAAGATTTGGGCAAATTGATCATCGAAAGCGTTCCGCAAAGCGAGAAGGGGAAATTTGGCCCACCACTGTTAGAAGGATTTAACAACTTGTGTGTGAGTCTCAAGGCCGTCGAGGACGCCTTGAAATCGCACTATTTTGAGAAGAAGGCGCTCACAGCAGTCGGGAAAACGGAATGGGCAGATATCAGGTGGAACGACCATTCCATAGCAGAGAAGAAGAACATCATTAACAGCGCAGATCTCGTCTTTATCGCATCGGCCTCGCCTGAGGAGTGGGCCCACGCGAAAGAGAAACTAACAGAGGGCCGGGTGAATGACAGGCTGCTTGACTGTAGTGACGCACACTGGAACACCACAAGCTCAGACAAGGACCGTGTGGGGAACTGCTTCACATGGATAAAAGCCGATCCGACATTTGAGGGTCTCTTGCAAGTTCTGAACGAGCCGGACGAGCGCGTTTTTATCGGAGAAATGCCACCCCAATTGATTCGGGTTCGGAAGAACACTACGAAGTACATTAACTCAATAAGGATCGAACGGAAATCGTCTGCTGATCTTTCTGAGATCTGGTTCGACAACACGATTCCACTCAATGCCGGCTTGGTGGCCATTATTGGAAACAAGGGAAAGGGCAAGAGCGCTCTCACAGACACCATCGGACTGCTATGCAATACTCGGCAGCATCGAGATTTCACCTTTCTCTCACCTGATAGTTTTTGTCAGCCCAAAGATAATAAGGCGAAGCATTTTCAGGCCACCCTGAGTTGGGAAAGCGGTTCCACAATTACCAAGGGACTCGAGGAAGCAGTTGATGAAAACCAACCCGAACTAGTCAAATACATTCCACAGAACTTTCTTGAAAAAATATGCACTCAGATCGGCAACATCGAGGAGTCCGATTTCGATCGTGAATTAAAGAAAGTCATTTTCTCTCACGTGGATTCGGCTGCCCGACTTGGCAAGAGTTCGCTCGATAAACTCATAATGTATAAGACATCTGAGGCAAACACCAAAATCCAGATCCTTAAGCAGGAGCTGAATCGGATCAATGTAGAGATTGTGGCTCTCGAAGAGAGAAGTCAGCCGGAACATCGCCAGCAGATAGAGAATCTTCTCAAGGTAAAGCGCCAGGAGCTGGAGGCGCACGAAAACACCAAACCGACAGAAGTTGCAAGGCCAGAAGCCGACCCGGTGCGCCAGAAAGAGATTTCCCAGGTCGCGGCGGCAATCGAAGCGGCAAAAAAAGAGCTTGTAGACGCCGAGAATAAGATCTCTCAGTCGACCCGGGAGCAAGTGAAAGTTGCACAACTCATTTCTATCGTAGATAAGTTGCTTGCCCGTGTGGATAACCTTGAGCGCCAAATCCAGATATTCCTGAAAGAGAGTGAGGAGGATCTGGCGACAATCGGAGTCTCGGCGGACGCTATCGTAACCACCACAGTAAAGAAGCAGCCCCTCTCAGACAAGCGGGAATCTTTGGTGGACGAGAAGAAGAAGATTGACGAACTGCTAGACCCATCGACTGCGAACAGCCTCATTAAGGAAAAACAGCAGATTGATGACAAGATCAATGAGCTACAAGCCAAACTTGACGAACCACACAAGAGATATCAAGCGTATGAAACAGCCCTGCGAGCTTGGAAGAAACAAAGACAAAGTATCATCGGCAGTGACACCGCTAGCGGCACGATTACGTTTTATGAGGGGCAATTGAGAGAACTCGACGCCGTCCCTCAACATCTGCAAGATGCCCGGACTAGGCGTCTAGCGAAAGGAAAAGAGGTCCATGCGGTAATCCGGCAGCTCGCGGACACGTATCGCGAGCTATATGAACCAGTTCACCAGTTTATCGAAGGTCGTCCCCTCGCTAAGGAGAAGTTCCAGTTCAATTTCGAGGTCGGCATTGTCGATACCGGCTTTCTGGAGAGCTTCTTCGAAATCGTCAGCCAGGGATTGGCAGGAACATTCTGTGGCGTTGAACAAGGGCATAAGGTGCTAAAGAGTATGCTCGCGCGCCACGACTTCAATACAGAAACGGGAATAGAGGCTTTTCTCAAAGAGATCATAAACTCTCTAGAGAAGGATCAGCGGCCGGGCGGGGAGTCCGTTCGCGTAACCGATCAGATTCGAAAAGGAAAGAGCGTAGTCGGCCTTTACGATTTGATCTTTTCCTTGGACTACCTAAAACCGCGATATGCGCTGCGGATGGGCGCGAAGGAATTGCATCAACTATCACCCGGTGAACGTGGCACACTTCTGCTGGTGTTCTATCTCCTTGTCGACAAAGATGACATCCCGTTGGTGATCGATCAGCCCGAATAGAACCTCGATAATCAGACCGTTCATGAGCTACTCGTACCTTGTATGAAGGAGGCAAAGCAAAGGCGGCAGGTAATTATTGTGACGCATAACCCAAATCTGGCGGTGGTGTGCGATGCCGAACAGATCGTTGGTGCATATCTTGATAAGGCGAATAATTACCGCATGGAGTATTTGAGCGGATCGATCGAGAATCCGCTTATCAATAAGGCGATCGTAGACATCTTGGAAGGCACACGACCGGCGTTCAAAAACAGGGATTCCAAATATGAGGTCTCCGCATAGCGCGCTGAATGTTCAAGAAATCCATGCCCCTCAACCCTGGGGCTGGCA
>JACZYA010000042.1 GCA_022571295.1 Acidobacteriota bacterium
CAGTCCTTGATGCGATAGAGCGTGACGCCCTCGGCCTTGCCCTGTTGGGCCAGGTCTGCGGTAATTTTCTTCATGGCTTCTTCGGACGGCATGCCGCTGTAGGGGCCGGAGTCCACCAAGCGACCGTGGCCGGTGAAGGCTTCCTGCAGGTAGCCGGCTGCCAGGGGTTTGCCGTGCAGCGGCTGAATCACCACCGGGATGGGCAGGCGGTATTTCTTGGCAAACTCGAAGTCGCGCTGGTCGTGGGCGGGGACGGCCTGCACCGCTCCGGTGCCGTACTCCATCAGCACCAGGTTGCTGACCCAGATGGGAACCTGCTCGCCGTTGAGAGGGTTGAGGGCGAAGCGGCCGGTGAAGATGCCTTCCTTTTCCACCTCGCCGGTGACTTGCGCGTGTTGGCTCTGCCGGCGCAGCACTTCCACCTTGCGGGCGATGCTGGCGCCGCCGGGCACGCCCGTCACCAGATCGTCCACCAGCGGGTGCTTGGGAGCCAGCAGTAGGGCCACGGCGCCGTAGATGGTGTCAATGCGGGTGGTGAAGGTTACGATGGTTTTGTCGCTGCCGCTCACTGCCCAGTGTATGCGCGCGCCTTCGGATTTTCCGATCCAGTGGCGCTGCATGGCCCGGATGCGTTCCGGCCAACCCTCGCCCAGCGTGTCGAGGCCGGCCAGCAGCTGGTCGGCGTAGTCGGTGATCTTCAGGAACCATTGCTGGAGCTCGCGCTGCTCCACCGGGGTGCCTTCGTGTCGCCAGCAGCAGCCTTCGACCACCTGCTCGTTGGCCAGCACAGTCTGGCACTGGGGGCACCAGTTGAGCAGGCTTTTTTTGCGGTAGGCCAGGCCGCGCTTGAACATTTGCAGGAAGAACCACTGGTTCCAGCGGTAGTACTGCGGCTCGCAGGTGGAAGTTTCGCTCGACCAATCGTAGCTGTAGCCGAAGCGCTGGAGCTGCTCCTTCATGCGGGCGATGTTGTTGAGGGTCCAGGTGCGGGGGTGAATCTTGCGGTCGATGGCGGCGTTTTCCGCCGGCAGGCCGAAGGCGTCCCAGCCGATGGGATGGAAAACGTTGCGGCCGCGCATGCGCTCGAAGCGCGCGACGGCGTCGCCCATGGTGTAGTTGCGCATGTGGCCCATGTGCAGGTCGCCGGAGGGATAGGGGAGCATCTCCAGCAGGTAGTACTTGGGGCGGGGGTCGTCGGGGCGGAGTTGGAAGAGCTTGCGCTCGTCCCAGAAGCGTTGCCACTTGGGCTCGATGGTTTTGTGGTCGTAGTCGGCCACGGTGCCGAGTAGTTTATCTCCTATTTCCGAGCCTGGGCCAGGCGGCGCACGGTTTGGAGGTTGCGCCGGTCGTCGCCCTTCTTTTCGATCGGTGTTTCCAGGATGAAAGTCTTGCCCGCCAGGGTGGGGTGGTGCAGCAGGCGGCGGAAGGCCTCGCGGCCGATCTTGCCCCGGCCGATGTGCTGGTGGCGATCCACCCGCGAGCCACAGTCTGCTTTGGAGTCGTTGATGTGGATGACCTTCACGCGCGCGAGGCGGAGGCTGGTGTGGATTTTGGCGAGCGTGTCTTCCAGGCCGTCGCGCTGGCGGATGTCGTAGCCGGCGGCAAAGAGGTGGGCGGTGTCGATGCAGACGCCCAGGTTCAACTCCGGCAGGGCGTGCACCAACTCGGCCAGCTCGTCCAGATCGGCGCACAAGGCGCTTCCCTGCCCGGCGGTGTTCTCGACCAGGAGTTGCAGACCGTTGAGGCGCCGGGCCGCGGTCGCCTGGCGCAGGCCATCGGCCACGTTGGCGAGGGCTTGGCGGCGGGTCATGCCGGCGGCGCTGCCGGGGTGAAAAACCAGGTAGTCAGCGCCCAGCGCCCGCGCTCGCTCGATTTCTCCCCGGAAGGCGTGGATGGAGCGGATACGCAACAGGCGCTGGCTGGAAGCCAGGTTGATGAGGTAATTGTCGTGGACTACCAGCGGGTCGAGCCCGAGGGCGTGGCGGCGCTGGCGGAAGGCCTCCGCGTCAAACGGGTTCAGGGCCGGGCCGGCCCAGTTGCGGGGGCTGGCGGAAAAAATCTGGAAGGCGTCGCAGCCCAACTGCTTGGCGCGCTCAGCGGCCAACTCCAGCTTGCCCGCAATGGACGTATGGATGCCGATGCGAACCGGGGCGCTTCTACTGGCTGTCTTTTCCTTCTTCCGCTTCACAGAGCCTTTCGATACGAGCACATAAATATGTGATGTTAGCAAAGGTTCTGCCGAAGAGCAAGCAATGCTTGCGTTTCTCTGGTAAATGTTCAGTTTGGTGGCTTGTTGGTATCTTTTCGCTTGCGCTCCCCTGCCACTCCGATCGGGACAGGTGGAATAGGTGGAACTGTCGAGGCAGGCAGGAATGCCTGCCCCACCAAAACTTTTGGGAGAACTCCCGCTGGCGGGGGGTTGCTGTTGATTCTGTGCGGGGGTTCCACTAAACTGTTGAGTTAGCGCTTTTTGTGGGCTGCTTTCGGGTTCGGGAGAGACCTCGATGCTGGTTATCATGCAGGCGCACGCGACCGAGGAGCAAGTCGGCGCCGTCTGCCGCAAGATTGAAGAGCTGGGCTTCCGCGCCCATCCCATGCCCGGCCCCACCCGCACCGCCATCGGCATCACCGGCAACACCGTGCCGGTTGACCCGGCGGCGCTGGAAGGCTTGGCGGGCGTGGCCGAGTGCATCGCCGTCTCCAAGCCCTACAAACTGGTTGCGCGCGAGCTCAAAGAAGACAACACCGTGGTTGACCTGGGCGATGGCGTGCGCGTGGGCGGCACCGAGCTGGCCATCATCGCCGGGCCCTGCGCGGTGGAGAGCCGCGAGCAGGCCTTCGCCATCGCCGCCAAGGTGAAAGCGGCGGGCGCGACCCTGTTCCGCGGCGGCGCCTACAAGCCGCGCAGTTCGCCCTACAGTTTCCAGGGGCTGGGGGAGGAGGGCTTGAAAATCCTGGCCGAGGTGCGGGCCGAGTTCGGGTTGAAGATTGTCACTGAGGCGGTGGATAGCGAGAGTCTGGAACTGGTTGAGCACTATGCCGACGTGATCCAAATCGGCGCGCGCAACATGCAGAACTTCTCGCTGCTCAAGCGGGCGGGGCGCGCCGCCAAGCCCGTGCTGCTCAAGCGGGGCCTTTCCGCCACGCTGGACGAATTCCTGATGGCGGCCGAATACATTCTGGCGGAGGGCAACTACAACGTCATCCTGTGCGAGCGCGGGATACGCACCTTTGCCGACCACACCCGCAACACGCTCGACCTGAGCGTCATCCCGGCGGTCAAGCGCCTCAGCCATCTGCCCATCATCGTTGACCCCAGCCACGGCACCGGCCGGCGGGAGAAAGTGATCCCGCTCTCGCGGGCGGCAGTGGCGGTGGGCGCCGACGGCTTGTTGGTGGAGGTGCACCACCAGCCCGAGCAGGCACTCTCCGACGGCTACCAATCCCTCCTCCCCGACCAGTTCCAGCAATTGATGGAGGAGATCAGCCAGATCGGTGCCGTGCTGCGCCGGAGCGTGGCGCGCGCTGCCGGCACGCCGCAGTCCCTCCGCGCTGTCTAGCGTGCACGTCTTAGCTCGTTCCAACTCAGCCCGCTTCCCCACCCTGACTCTGGTTGTGGTTCTGCTTGCGACCGGATGGCTGGCCGGCTGTGGAACGGACGCTCCCCGCCGCCCCGCTCCACAGGTCTATGCTTTCGTAAGCAACGGCGGCAGTCACACCGTCACGGTGGTGGACTTGGCCACACTGGAGACGGTGGCGACTGTGCCGGTGGATTACGGTCCCAGCCAGATTCGCGCCCACCCGACGCGTCCGGAAATCTATGTGGTGGCTGCCGAGGCGGACCGCGTGGACGTGCTCGACGCCCGCACGCATCAAGTGGTGGCCCGCATCGAGGTGGGTGAGCGGCCCTACAGCCTCGATTTCTCGCCCGACGGGCGGCGGGCCTACGTGGCCAACTGGGACTCGAACACGGTGAGCGTGATTGACTGCGCGCGTCGGCAAGTGGTCGGCACGGTGCGCGTGGGCCGCCGGCCGGCGATGGCGCGGGTGACGCCCGATGGGGCCCTGCTGGTGGTGTCCAACCGCGCCGACTCCACGATTTCCCTGGTGGCCACTGAAAGCCTGAAGGTGGTGGAAACCCTTGCGGTAGCGCGCCATCCCGAGGCTCTCGCCATTCTGCCCGACGGCTCCAAAGTGTTCGTTGCCGCCACCGGCAGCGCGCAAGTGTCGGTGGTGGACTTGCAGCGCCGGGTTCTGCTGACCAATCTCGCGGTGGGAGAAGCTCCCATTGACCTGGTGCTGAAACCTGACGGCGGCGAGCTGTTCGTGGCCAACTTCGATTCCCACACCATCACCGTCATCAATACCTGGAGAAACGAAGTCACGGAAACCCTGCCCGTCGGGCGCAACCCGGTGCGCTTGCTGGTGAGTGCCGACGGCGAGTGGCTCTACAGCATCCACTACGGCTCCAGCGTTGTGTTCGTGGTGGAGGTTGCAACCCGGGAGGTGGTGGCCAACATTCGCGTCGGGTTGCAGCCCGGCGCCGGCGCGCTGACCCCGGATGAGTCGTTGCTGCTGGTGGTCCATGCGGGCTCCAACGATATGGCCGTCATACGCCCAGCGGCGCGGGCGCTCTCCACTTTGCTCCCGGTGGGCCTCCGTCCGCAGGGCGTGGCCGTCAAAGTTCTGCCCTCGGAGTCAACCGGCGGCTCAGGCGGGACATCCGCCGGAGACGTGTTAGACTCCCAACCCGACGCCAAATAGGAGCAAGGCGGCACCCTGCATGAAGATCCTCGACCGCTACATCTTCCGTGAAATTCTGGGCTATACCCTGGTAGGGGTTGGAGTGTTCGCGTTTGTACTGATGACCCCGGAGCTGCTTCGGTTGAGCGAGTTGCTGGCGCGCGAGAGTATGGGGCCGGTTCAAACCGCCAAGCTCTTTTTGAGCGTGCTTCCACCCAAGCTGGTATGGGCGCTTCCGCTCGGTGTTCTGGTGGGTTTGCTCATGGGTATCAGCCGGCTGGCGGCCGACCGCGAACTGATGGCTTTGCAGGTGTCCGGCGTCGGGTTGATGCGGCTGCTCCGGCCTGCGCTTGTTTTCTCCCTGTTGGGTACACTTGCGACCCTGGCGATCACGATTGGGTGGGGGCCGGCTGCGGCCCGTACTCTGCGGCAGTTGCAGGCGGAATTAGGCGCTCGCCAACTGTTCTTCGAGGTTCGTCCCCGGGTTTTTGAAGAGCGCCTTCCCGAACGCATCCTCTATGTACAGGAGACCGAAAACGGCGGAACTCAATGGAAAGGGGTCTTCCTGGCGGATCTGAGCGATCCGGAGACATCCAAAGTGACGCTGGCGCAAACTGGCTTGGCGATTCCCGGTTCCGGACAGCAGAAAATGCGCCTGCACCTGAGCAAGGGTGCTACGCACGAATATGCCCTGCGTGAGCCCGACCGCTACTCGCTGTCCACCTTCGAGGAGAGTTCGTTGGCTATGGCCATGCCTACGGGCGGGGTCAAGTTGGAGGTTCGCCGCAATGCTGAAATGAGTGTGGCGGAACTCTGGGCGGCCAGTCAGCAAGGACCGCGCTGGCGCAGCGCGCGCGCAGATTTTTACCGGCGCTTCGTTCTGCCGACTTCCTGCTTGGTGTTTGGCCTGCTGGCGTTTCCGTTGGGGCTGCTTGCCCAGACGTCGGGACGCGCGGTGGGATTCGTGTTGGCAATAGGGTTTGCCATCAGCTACTACTTTTTGTTCCTCATCGGCGACCGCTTAGCTCGCGAGGGAGCCATTGCGCCGGCGGTGGGAGTATGGATGCCCAACCTGGTTTTCTTGCTGCTTGCGATAGTCCTCTTGCACTGGCTTGGGCGTCCCCGCGGGGGCGGGTCCCTCGCCGTCGTTGTCCGCGCTTGGCTGGCGCGGGTGGGCGAGAAGAAGAGGAAAAAGCTTGCCCTTCAGCCTGACGGTGCTTTACTCGCGCAGAAAGGGAGGGCGATAAGTTCACGCTGGCTCCGGATCCTTGACCTCTACGTCGTGCGCGGAGTTCTCTTCCATTTTCTGCTGGCGGGAACTTCTCTACTCCTCTTATTTAACTTGTTTAGTATCCTGGAGATGGTGGACGACATCGCCGCGCGCCAGATTCCCTGGTCGGTGGTGGGTCGGTTGATTTGGTATCAAACGCCGCAGGTAGTCTACTGGATGACGCCGCTGGCGCTCCTGCTGGCCGTGCTGGTGGAGTTGGCCCTGCTGAGCAAGCGCAATGAAGTGGTGGCGATCAAAGGCGCTGGCATCAGCCTCTACCGCATTGCGGCGCCGGTGCTGGTGTTGGCGTTGGTGCTGGGCGGCTTGCTGTTCTGGCTGGATTCGACCTATCTTCCCGCCGCCAACCAACAGCGGGAGGCGCTGCGCAACTACATTAAGGGGCGGCCGCCTCAAACTTTCTTCCAAGCTGAGCGCCGGTGGATCTTTGGCGAAGCGCCGCGCATTTACCACTATTCCTTTTTCGATCCCGGGCGCAACTTGCTGGCTCGCCTGCATGTATTCGAGCTGGACCCGGTAGATTTCTCTTTGCGCCGGCGCCTGTTTGCCGAGCGCGCCCATTGGGAACCCCTCTTGCAATGCTGGGTGTTGGAGCGTGGTTGGGAGCGCGTGTTTGACGGGAACCAGACGGTTTCCTATGTCCCCTTCGATGTAGCCGGTTTCCCGGAACTCGCAGAGCCCCCAGACTATTTCAAGAAGGAAGTGCGGGAATCGGATCAGATGAATTGGGCTGAATTGGGAGACTACATCGCGGAGCTGCAGCAGAGCGGACTGGATGCAAACCGCCTGGTTGTGCAGTGGCACAAGAAGTTCGCTTTCCCCTCGATTGCGTTGGTGATGGTGCTTTTGGCTTTCCCCTTCGGTCTTGCAGCCGGTCAGCGCGGCGGGGCGGTGGGCGGGATTGCCCTGGGTATTGGGTTAGGGCTTCTCTACTGGGTCATGACCGGGTTTTTTGAGGCGTTGGGGAACTTCGCATTGCTGCCGCCTGTGCTGGCTGGCTGGGGCCCCAATATGTTGTTTGCCGCTGCCGGGGTTTATTTGATTCTCCAGGTCGAAACCTAGAAAACCAATTCTTAAAGTATCACTTTATATTCTAAGCGGTGCTCGAAACCTGTTCGTAGAGGCCTCGCTTCTCCTTAATGGCAGCCTGGGCTGCGGCCAGGCGGGCCACGGGTACGCGGTAGGGCGAGCAACTCACATAGTCAAGACCCGCCCGATGGCAGAACTCCACTGAGGCCGGGTCGCCTCCGTGCTCACCGCAGATGCCCACCTTGAGTTTGGGGCGCGCCCGGCGGCCCCGTTCGGTTCCCATGCGCACTAGCTCTCCGACGCCGTCAGGGTCCATGACCTGAAAGGGGTCTTCTTTGAAAATACCCAGGCGGATGTATTCCTGGATCAAGGGACCGGTGTCATCGCGCGACAGTCCATAGGTTGTCTGTGTCAGATCGTTGGTGCCGAACGAAAAGAACTCGGCCTCACCGGCGATTTCGGCTGCAGTCAGCGCGGCGCGGGGCAGCTCGATCATCGTTCCCACCGAGTAGTTGACCTTGCGTTTTTTCTCCGCAAAGACCTCGGCCGCCACTTTCTCCACCACTTCTCGTTGCAGTGCCAGCTCGCGAACATGGCTCACCAGCGGGATCATGATCTCAGGTATTACTTGAACACCCTCGGCCGCCACCTCGCAGGCGGCTTCAAAAATGGCACGCGCCTGCATGGCGGAAATTTCCGGCGAGGTGATACCTAAGCGGCATCCGCGGTGGCCGAGCATGGGGTTGAGCTCGTGCAATTGCTCCACCCGTTCCAGCACGGCTTTCTTCTCTTCCATCTCAACAGTCTTGCCTTCACTGCGGAGCCTTTCGACTTCTACCAATAGCGTTTCTCGCTGGGGGAGGAACTCATGCAGCGGCGGGTCAAGCAGGCGAATCGTGACCGGAAGTCCTGCCATGACCTTGAATAACCCCTTGAAGTCTTCGCGTTGCATGGGAAGGAGCTTGGCCAAGGCCGCGCGGCGTTTCTCGTCCGTGTCGGCCAGGATCATGGCGCGAACGTGGGCGAGGCGGTCTGCGGCCAGGAACATGTGCTCGGTGCGGCAGAGGCCGATGCCCTCGGCGCCGAACCGGCGGGCCACCTGAGCATCGCGGGGAATATCAGCATTGGCCCGCACGACCAGACGCCGTGCCTGGTCGGCCCAGCGCAGGAGCTTGGCGAACTCGCCGCTTTCGGGGTTGGAGGCGATGGTTTTTGCTTGGCCCAGAATGACGCGCCCGGTGCTGCCGTCGAGAGAAATCCAGTCGCCCTCCCGCACCGTCTTTCCGCTCGCGGAGAACTCGTGTTTTTCATAGTTGATCTGGATGGCTTCGCATCCCGCCACGCAGCACTTTCCCATTCCCCGGGCTACCACCGCCGCATGGCTGGTCATGCCTCCCCTTGCGGTCAAGATCCCAACCGCCGCATCCATTCCGTGAATGTCGTCGGGAGTGGTTTCCTTGCGGACCAAGATGACCGGCCCGGAGGCAGCCTGGGTCACGGCCTCATCGGCGGTGAAGACTACCCGCCCGACGGCCGCTCCCGGCGAAGCCGGCAACCCCTTGGCAATCACCTCAAGCGGCTGCGATTCGTCGATGATGGGGTGCAAGAGCTGTTCGAGTTGGCTGGGTTCGACGCGCAGCAAGGCGTCCTCCGTGGAGATCAGTTTTTCGCGTACCATGTCGCAGGCGATTTTCACCGCCGCGCAGCCGGTCCGTTTGCCGGTGCGCGTTTGCAACATGAAGAGCTTGCCGTCCTGAATGGTGAACTCGAAGTCCTGCATGTCGTGGTAGTGGCGTTCAAGCCGCTGGGCGATTCGTACCAGTTTCTGATAGACTTTGGGCATCAAGCGGGCCAGCTTGCTCAGGGGCAGCGGCGTGCGGATGCCCGCCACTACGTCCTCCCCCTGGGCATTGAGCAGGAACTCGCCGTAGAACTCCTTGTCGCCGGTGGCTGGGTTGCGCGTGAAAGCGACTCCCGTGGCCGAGTTCTCCCCCAGGTTGCCGAAGACCATGAGCTGTACATTGACTGCTGTGCCCAGGTCGTCCGGTATCTTGTGCATCCGGCGGTAAGTGCGGGCGCGGGCCGTGTTCCAGGAGCAAAAGACGGCGTCGCGGGCCATGCTTAACTGCTTGTGGGGGTTTTGCGGGAACGGTTTTTCCGTGCGTCGTTGGACTAGGGCCTTGTACTCGCCTACCACTTGGCGGAGGGCGGCGACGTCAAGGTCGGTGTCCGCTTGGGCCCCGTGGCTGCGCTTGGCATCTTCAAATATCTGGTCAAACTCTTCCTTGGGGATTTCCAGCACGACGTTGCCGAACATTTGAATAAAGCGGCGGTAGCAGTCCCAGGCAAAGCGTGGGCTCTGGCTGCGATCGGATAGCACGTCCACGGTCTGGTCGTTCAGGCCCAGGTTCAGGATGGTGTCCATCATGCCCGGCATGGAGAACTTGGCGCCCGAACGAACGGAGACCAGCAGCGGTGCGTCCGTAGAGCCGAGTTGTTGGCCGGAAATTTTCTCCAGGCGCACAACCGCGCGGGCAATTTCCTGGATCATGGTGGGGGAAAGGCGGTTGCCGTTGTTGAAGTAATGTCGGCACGCCGACGTGGCAATGGTGAAGCCGGGCGGCACCGGCAGTCCGGCGTTGGTCATTTCCGCCAAACCGGCTCCCTTGCCGCCCAGCAACTCCTTCATGTGGCCGCGGCCGGCTGCTTTGCCGCCGCCGAAGAAATAAACGATCTTGCCGCGGGCCGGGTCTTTCTTAGCTTTTAGCTTTCTTTTTGCCTTGGGCCTGCTTTTTATTCTTGCTGGTGCCATTTGTGCGCCTCCTTGTTTTTGGTGCAGCAACGATCTCGGAAAAGTCCGCAATGGTAGAAAACTCTTGTAGGAGTTGAGCCAGAAGAGTGAGGCGATTCTGGCGCACGGCCGGGTCGGAAGCGTTAACGAGCACAACGTCGAAGTAGTTGTCTACGACCGGACGCAGCGAGGCGATGTGCCGCAGGGCTTCTGCGTAATTATAGGCTTGGCGAAGGGCGGCTACTTGAGAGCGGAGCCTGCGGAAGGCATCATAGAGGCCGCGCTCGGCGCCGGCTTCCATCAAGCTTTCTATGGTTTGCCCGCGGGCAAACTGGGCGGGGCCGCCGGCTTTCTCCAAAATGTTCCGGATGCGCTTGAAGGAAATGGCCAGGGGCTCGAAGTCGGGCGTAGGGCGAATCTGGTGCAGCGCTTCCAGGCGCTGCTTCAATTGGGTGAGGTCGTCCCAGCCGGCCGCAAAGACGGCGTTGACTTCATCGTAGGGATAGCCGGCGACTTCGCGGAAGAAGTAGCGGGCGCGCTCTTCGATAAAGCTCATGATGGCAGGAGAAGGGTCACCGCTGCCGGCATCCGGCAATTGCTCCCGGACGGTAGCGGTCGCTTGGCGAACGGCCTTTTCTATGTCCAGCCGAAGCTCTTGTTCGACGATGATCCGAACCACACCGGCAGCGGCGCGGCGAAGGGCGAAGGGGTCCTTCGACCCGGTCGGGACGGCGCCGACACTGAAGCAGCCGGCGAGGCTGTCGATTTTGTCGGCGAGCGCGAGAATGCCACCTTCGAGAGTTTGCGGAATCTTGTCGTCCGGCCCGAGCGGACGGTAGTGCTCGGCGATGGCGGTGGCGATTGCTTGCGGCTCGCCCTGTGCGCGCGCGTAGAGCCCGCCGACGACTCCTTGCAACTCAGGGAACTCGCCAACGAGCAGAGTAGTGAGGTCGGCTTTGCACAGGGAGGCGGCGCGTTCAATGGTTTGAATGTCGGCGTGCCGACCGGCAATGTCGGCATGCCGACCGTCAGGGGGATTCGCATTTTTTCCCAACCAGCACGAGAGCTGAACGAGGCGCTTCACTTTGTTCGCGTAGCTGCCCAGGCGAGCCTGGAAAACTATGTCCTTCAAGAGTCCAATTCTCCCTGCCAAGTTCTGCCGCTGGTCGGTTTCCCAAAAGAAGCGAGCATCACGGAAACGCGCTTCGAGCACCGATTCGTGTCCCCGGCGAATCTCGCCTCCTTGATCGCGATCGAGATCGATGACGGTCAGGAAGTGCGGCGCCACGGTTCCCTTCTCTGTCTCCACCGAGAAATACTTCTGGTGGTGGCGCATGACGGTAACCAGCACTTCGCTCGGCAGGGAGAGGAATTCCTCCCGAAACCCGCCCCGCAACACGGTGGGGCATTCGGTTTGATTGACAACCAGGTCGAGCAGCTCCTTGTCCTCTCGAGCCTGGAGGGGTGAGCGCCTGAGTGCACGGGGGATTTCTTGCACGATCTTTTTGCGGCGCTCCTCCGGGTCCACCAGCACGAACGCGCGGCGCAGCTGCGCCCGGTAGTCAGAGGCGCGCCGGATGGCAATACGCCGGTTGGCCAGTAGCCTGTGTCCCCGGCTGAAACGCCCGCTCTTTATCCCGGCAAGCTCAAAATTTATTACCTCACCCGCATAGAGAGCCAGCAGCCAGCGGATGGGGCGAATGAATCGCATCTCCTGCGGGGAAGTCCAATACATTGAGCGCGGGAAGGAGATGCGCCCAATTAGCGACGGGAGCACCTTAGCCAGCACCTTACGCGCGGGGCGGCCGCGATGGTGCCGAACCACGGCCACGTAGCGGCCCTTGGCAGTTTCCACAACTGTCAGCTTGGAGAGCGGCACATTATGTTTTCGGGCAAAGCTCTGGGCTGCCCGGGTAGGATTTCCGGTAGCATCGTACGCCACTGAATAAGGCGGTCCGATTTCCTGGTCGGTTCGGTCGGCCTCAGCCGGTAATACTTCCTTGCAATAAGCTACCAGTCGGCGTGGCGTGGCCCAGGTCTGTACTGCTGCCCTGCTGAGCAAGCCTCTGCTTTTGAGCTCCGCCTCAAGCAACTCTTTAAGGCTCGTTTGCGCCCCCGGTAGCATCCGGGCGGGAATGTCTTCGCACCCGATTTCCAGCAGGAAGTCGCGGCTCATGAGCGTTGTTCTCTCGTTTGTTTCTGGTCGAGATAGCATTCGGCCGTGCGGCAGGCAAGGGCGCGCACCCGCCCAATCAAGACTGCTCGCTCGGTGGTGGAGACGGCACCACGGGCGTCCAACAGGTTGAAGAGATGGGAGCATTTCAAGCACAGGTCGTAGGCGGCCAGGATGGGATGGCGTTGCTTCTGGCTCGGCTGGCCCTCGCGCGGGTAACTCTCCAGGATGCGATGGGCCTCTTGCTCCTGCAACTCTAGCAACTGGCGGCAAGTATCGATACTGGCCCAATCGAAGCTGTAGGCTGAAAACTGCACCTCCTCCTCCCAGCGCACCTGCCCGTAGCTAACTTTTTGATTCCAGGCAAGTTCGTAGGCGCTGGGGGCCCCTTGCAGAAAGGCGGCGATTCGCTCCAGGCCGTAGGTCAACTCAACCGGCACCACTCCCAGGTCCAATCCTCCACATTGTTGAAAGTAAGTGAACTGAGTAATCTCCAGCCCGTCCAGGAGAACCTGCCACCCCACGCCCCAGGCTCCGAGGGTGGGAGCTTCCCAATTGTCTTCCTCGAAGCGGATGTCGTGCCGGCGGAGCTTGATTCCAATCGCTTCCAGGCTGGCGAGGTAGAGGTCTTGCACTGCGTTGGGGGCGGGCTTGAGGACAACCTGGAACTGGGTATGTTTGTAGAGGCGGTTAGGGTTCTCGCCGTAGCGGCCGTCGGCCGGGCGACGGCTGGGCTGGACGTAGGCGACGGAGTACGGCTCGGGGCCGAGCACGCGCAGGAAGGTTTCCGGGTGCATGGTTCCGGCGCCAACCTCCAGGTCGTAGGGCTGCTGGATGATGCAGCCTTGCTTGGCCCAAAACCGGCTAAGCGTGAATACTAGCTCCTGAAAAGTCAGGCCGGGGCGGGACGAAGCCGTAAGCCGCCTGCGCTTCTTCTTAAGCTGTTTCATGGAGTGGTTCCCGAGTTGCGAGTTTGTGCTCGGCGTGGTGTTCGATCAAGTCCAGCAGGTAGCGTTGCAGCTCCAGCAGCGGACCCTTGTGCGAGTCCTGGGCTACAAGGCGGGTTAAGGGTTGGCCCAATATCTGGGCGGCGGCCCGGCGGCTTTCTGCGCTGAGTGTGCGCGCTCCTGCCAGGGCACAGGTAGAACAAAACAGTTGGTCGAGGGAAGAGCTCACCCCGCCGGGTTCTGTCTCAGTCAAGCGGCGGTTGCAGCGGCTGCAGCGGTCGAGGTCAGGCAGCCAGCCGGCCAAGCGCAAGCTCCAGAGCTGGAAATAGGGCAAGGCCAGCCAGATGGGTTGTCCTTGCCGGATTGTTTGCAGGGTCATGAGGGTGAGGCGAAAGGTGCGCTCGGAGGGTTCGCGCTCGGGCAGGAGAAGTTCGCAGAGTTCTGCGATGTGGCTGAGCGCGACGCTTGATTCGTACTGCGTCGCCCCCTCCCAGAACGGCTGGATCAATTCGCACTCTTGCAAGCGGACCAACTCTCGATTCTCCCTGTCAAAAAACCACAGCCGCACATGCGTCAGCGGTTCCAGCGCGGGGCCGAAGCGCCGTCGAGATTTGCGCGCCGCCGGCGCCACCCCGCGTAGCCGCCCGAAGCGGCGACTGAGGAAGCTGACCAGTTTGTCTGCTTCCGAAAAAGGAGTGGATCGAAGTATGATCGCTTCTGATTCGACCAGCGGCATGGATGCCTGCGGTCGGCATGCCGACATCCACAGCGGAGGTCGCTCCGGCCGCCCGAATCGCTGAGCCTAGCACAGGCTGCCGCGCGAAACAAACGATACGCGTGTTTTGGGGAGTATTTTTTATTTAGAATAAATATAAATAGTGGGAAAAGGCTTTTTTCTTTTCCTCAACTCAGGTAGAGTGAACCACCGTTGACAATGACGAATTTAACCTTTGACGTAGTCGGGCTGGGCTTGAACGCCACCGACGTAGCCATCGAGACGCCTGTTTACCCGGGCTTCAATAGCAAGGTGGAGTTTATCTCCTCCAGTTGGCAGGCGGGCGGGCAGGTGGCGACGGCAATGGTGGTGTGCCAGCGGTTGGGGCTGCGGGCCAAGTATGTGGGCCGGTTGGGATCGGACCCGATGGGGGAGTTCCAACGCGAGAGCTTGGTGCGTGAAGGCCTCGACATCAGCGATGCCGTGGTGGTGGAGGGCTGTCCCAACCAGATGGCCTACATCATGATTGACAAGAGCACCGGGGAGCGCACCATTCTGTGGCATCGCGACCCGCGCCTGACCATTCGCCCGGAAGAGTTGCGCCCGGAGATGTTCACGTGCGCTCGGGCGCTGCACCTCGACGGTCACGACACGGCCGCCGCCGTCCAAGCGGCTCGCTGGGCTCGTGCCGCCGGCATTCCGGTGGCGCTGGATGTGGACAACATCTACCCGGGCGTGGACGACCTGCTGGCGAACATTGACTACCTGATCGGTTCCTCCCGCTTTCCCTCGGCCTACATCGGCGAGCATGACATCTTCCGCGCATTGGAGGAAATCCAGCGCCGACACCCGATGAAACTGGTGGCAGCCACCTTGGGGCGGGATGGCATCGTGGCGCTGGAAAACGGCCGCTTCATTTACCAGCCGGGCTATGAGGTCGCCTGCCGGGATACCACCGGCGCGGGCGACGTCTTTCATGGCGCTTTCGTCTACGCTTTGTTGCAAGGCTGGCCCACTGAGCGCATCCTGGACTTCAGCAATGCCATGGCAGGCTTGAGTTGCCAGAGCACCGGCGCGCGCGGCGGCATTGCCACCCGGGAAGAAGCGGAAAAGTTGATGGCCAACAGCCGCCGCAATCCGCCGCGTTGGACTAGCTTGCCAACGCCCTCCCGCGACAGGGTCGTCCCGCGATGATTCCCCTGCGGGACGCCAACCCCTCCGCGACCCGCCCATTTGTAACCATCGCTCTTATCGTGTTGAATTCATTAGCTTTTTTCTATGAAATCGCTCTCAGTGAGCGGGGCTTGCAGCAGTTGTTCTTCACCCTGGGGATGGTGCCCGCGCGGGTGGGCCTCTTCCCTGCCCATCCCGACGTCACGTTCGGCGACGCTGTCTTCCCCCTGTTCACCAGCATGTTTCTGCACGGTGGCTGGATGCACCTGATCGGCAACATGTGGTTCCTCTGGATTTTCGGCGACAACATCGAGGACTACCTGGGCCACTTGCGTTATCTTTTTTTCTACCTCCTGTGCGGCCTCGGCGCCGGCATCACCCACACCCTTTTCAATTGGGGTTCGCTCATTCCCTCCATCGGTGCCAGCGGCGCGGTGGCGGGGGTGCTGGGCGCCTACCTGCTTCTCTACCCCAAGCATCGCGTGCTTACGCTCATTCCCGCCTTTTTTCTGTTCATGGTCGAGCTGCCGGCGGTGGTGATTTTGCTCTACTGGTTCGTCATCCAGTTCTTCAGCGGGGCGGCCTCGATTGGAGCCGAGGGCGGCGGCGTGGCCTGGTGGGCGCACGTAGGCGGTTTCGTGTTGGGTTTTGCCTTAGTAAAGAGGTTCAGGGGGCGCCCCCGCCGCCCTGCCGTCCACTACCGCATCGTGGACTAGTGCCGTTTCAACTGGTTGGAATGGTATTAGCTGCGGGCAGTTTTGGCAGGGTACTGCGCGGTGATGTAGTCGGCCATCCAGTCTCCGACTTCGGAAGTCTTCAGGCTGCCGCCCAGGTCGCGCGCCGTGTTTCCGGTTTCCATCGAAGCGCGCGCGGCCTGCTCCACCCATTCGGCCTCCTGCTGCAGGCCGAGATGGTCCAGCAGCATCCCGGCGGTCAGGATGGCGGCCATGGGGTTGGCCACATTCTTCCCGGCATACTTGGGTGCTGAGCCGTGCACCGGCTCAAACATGGAGAGCCCGTCGGGATTGACGTTGCCGGAGGCCGCCAGCCCCAGTCCGCCCACCAGCGCCGCGCCCAGGTCGCTGATGATGTCGCCGAACATGTTGCAAGTAACGATCACGTCAAACTGGGTCGGGTTCTTGATCAACTGGAAAGCCAGGTTGTCCACGTAGAGGTGGCGCGATTCGATCTCCGGGTACTGCGGCTGCAATTCGGCGAAGACGCGCTGCCAGAGGTCGTGCCCGTAGGTGAGGGCGTTGGACTTGTCGCTCATCAGCAGCTGCTTGCGCCCGTGGGCGCGCGCATACTCGAAGGCGAAGCGGATGATGCGCTCCACTCCCTTGTAGGTGTTCACGTCTTCTTGGATGGCCACCTCATCCTTGGTGTCTTTCTTGAAGTTTCCGCCCATGTGGACGTAGAGGCCCTCGGTGTTCTCGCGGACGACAACAAAGTCGAGGTCGCCCACACCGCGGTCGCGCAGCGGCGTAAGCTGCGGGGCCAGGAGCTTGACCGGGCGGATGTTGGCGTAGAGTTCCAGGCCGAAGCGCAGGCCGAAGAGGATGTCGGTGGCATGCTTCATATCGGGCACGCGCGGGTCGCCCAACGCGCCCAGGAACACTACGTCGTAGCTCCGGCGCAGGTCGTCGAGCGCGCCCTCGGGCAGCGAGACGCCGGTGGCCAGGTAGCGCTCCGCCCCCCAGTCGAATTCCGTGAAGACGAACTCGTGCCCGCCGGTCTCAGCGATGGCCCGCAGCACCTTGAGCGCCTCCGGGGTCACATCCAAGCCAATCCCGTCGCCGGGAATCACCGCAATCCGCTTCTTCATTGGCCCTCTCTCGCGAGTATGTGGGGAGACAAGAATAGCTTATTATACCAGCCCAGCCGGGCGGTCGGGCGAATCTACCCCCGGCCCCGCTCGGCCAGGTACACGCCGGTCAGAACCAACGCGCCCCCGCCCAGCAGGTAGGGGGTCACGCGCTCGCCCAGCAGCAGAACCCCCAGAGTGGTTGCCAGCACAGGCTGCATGTAGGTAAAGACAATCACGCGCGTAGCGGCGATCTTGGTCAGCGCATAGTAGAAAATTATGTAGGCCAGCACGGAGGCCACCGCGGCCATGTACACCACTCCCAGCCAGCCCTTCCAGCTCACCGCTTCCCAATTGACTTGGAAGAGCTGCCAGCCGCCCACCGGCAACACGATCAATGCTCCGGCCAGGTACGCAAAAGTGTTAAGCGTGAGCGTGTCGTAGCGCGCGCTGACCCGCTTGCCGTGCACGGCATAGAAGGCAAAGGCGGTCGCGCCGCCCAGCGTAATCATGTCGCCCAGCAGGGTGGGACTGTCGGAACCGAAGCCATGCTCGCCGGCCAGTATCACCACCCCCGTAAACGAGAGTCCCATCCCCAGCCCCTTGAGCAGGGTGAGCGACTCCAGCTTCATGCGCGTCGCCAGGATCAACACAAAAACCGGACTGAGCGCAATCATCAGCGCGGCGTGGCCGACGGTGGTGTAGTGGATGCCTACGGTGAAGCCGGTCTGGTTCAGCGCCACTCCCAGCAACCCCAGCAGCGCAAAGCTGCGCCAATCCCCCGGCTGCAACCGCCTGCGCCGGTTCTTCCCCCGGCTGAAGTACACCGCTAACAGGATGGCCGCCGACAGCCACACCCGCAGCACCAGCAGCGCAAAGGGCGGCACTTCCTGCAAGGTGAACTTCGCCACCACGAAGTTCGCCGACCAGGAGAGCACCATGATGATTAGTAGAACGTAGAGCATCGTAAAATCTGTTTGGGCAGGCCGGTGCCTCAGCGGGCTCCGCACGGCTGAGAAAACTCCTGCTGCTAAAAACAGCGATAATGAACTACTTTGACGGAGAGCGAAAGCGCCAAATTGGCAGCGGGTGAATCACCGGCGCACAAACTCTGCGCCGCTCCTTTTGACAGCTTGGAAGAGGTGCCTGCCTACGCAGGCAGGCGGAGTTTATCCCCGTACGGGGGCACCCGCTCCGCTCGCATCTTTCAAGGAGAGCCGGGATTAGGCCCACTACGGTCGCTCATGCTGGGGGTAGCAACTGTTACTGCGCCCGCCAGGTTTCTTGCCGGACGGTGAGCTGTTCCACCCGCTGCCGCCGAACCGCGTAGCCCAGCCCGGGCGCAGTCGGCACCCGGATGGTGCCCGCCGGGGTGACCTCCACTTCCGGCTCGATGATGTCCTCCTCCCAATACCGCTGGCTGGCGGAGACGTCCCCCGGCAGCACGAAGCCCGCCAGCGTGGACATGGCGATGTTGTGCGCCCGCCCCACGCCTGACTCCAGCATCCCCCCGCACCACACTGGAATGGAACGCGCCCGGCAAACCTCCTCCACCCGCCGGGCTTCCGTGTGCCCGCCCACGCGCCCCAACTTGACGTTGATGATCTGGCAGGCTCGCGACTCAATCGCCGCCAGCGCGTGCCGGGCGTGGTGGATGGACTCGTCCAGGCAGATGGGGGTTTGCAGTTGCGCCTGGAGCCGGGCGTGCTCGTGCATGTCGTCCCAGGGCAGCGGCTGCTCGATCATCATCAGGTAGTAGTCGTCCAGCTTCTTCAGGTGTTCGACGTCCGCCAGCCGGTAGGCCGAGTTGGCGTCCACCATCAGCTTCACCTGCGGGAACTTCTCCCGCACCGCCCGCACCAGCTCCAGGTCTTTCCCCGGCTTGATCTTAATCTTGATGCGCTGGTAGCCCGCCTTTAGTTCCGTGTCAATCTTGCTCAGCAGGGCTTCGGTCGTGGCCTGGAGGCCGAGGGAGACCCCGCAGACAATCTCCTCGTAGGTCCCGCCCAGCAGCTTCGCCAGCGGCAAGCCTTTCTGCTGCGCTTCCACGTCCCACAGGGCATTTTCCACTCCCGCCTTGGCCATTTGGTGGCCGCGGATGGCCGCCAGCACGGCGGGCACCTCGCAAGCCGAGCCCAGCTTTCGGCCCAACAGCAGCGGCGCGATGAAGTCCCGCACGATGTGCCAGGCGGTGTCGATGGTTTCGTAGTTGTAGAAGGGCCCTTCGGGGGCGGTGATTTCTCCCCAGCCGCTCACGCCGTCGGCGCGGACCTCGATCAGCGGAACGCGCCGCTCGCGCGTGACTCCGAAGCTGGTCTCAAAGGGCGCGCGCAGCTCCATCCGCACTTCGCGCAGGATGATGGCTTCAATCTGCATAGGGCTCCAGCAGGTAGGTGCCGGCTTGGTCGGTCAGCTCAAAGCCGGTGACGGCGTAGCCCTGTCCCAACCAGTGTTCAAACTGCTGGCGCGCTTCCGCCTGAATTTTTTCCGCTGCCGCCGTGTCGGTCTCCTTCATCTCGCCGATGGCGCGCGGCACCGCCACTCGTTGCCGATCGGCGGCGGGCGCCGGCGGCTGCCCGCGCAGGATGGCCTCGACGCGCGCACTCTTCAGCCGCCACTCGGCCACCAGCCGGTCGGTGGGTAAGTTGCCGTGCAGCGGGCTGGTGGTGCGGCCGTACTTGTTGCGGACGAATTTCCGCACCATCGCCCCCAGGCGCACAATGTTGAAGTAGGCGTTTTTCAACTCCAGCGGGTCGAAGGTCCACTCCACCAGCTCAATCCCCCGCACCAGCGCGTCTTCCCGTTGCTGCAACTTCAGCCGCCGCCCGACGCCTTTGTCGCGATAGTCCGCCAGCACCGCGGTCATGTGGGAATGGAGGTAGCTTCGCCCCCCGCGAATGCCCGGCACCGAAACCAGGAAACCGACCTGCTCGGCTCCGTCGAAGGCGCCGAAGACTTGGCCGCCAATGCCAGCCGCGACCACGAAGATTTCCTTGGGCACCAACTCCAGATCAGTAAAATCCCAGACCTCTCGCTGCAACTCGACGCAGCGATTGAATTCCTCCAGGGTTGTGAGCGGGCGAATCTGAATGGTTTCGGTGCCCGTCGTTCTGGCTGGTTCCGGGTTCATTTGCTGCGTCTTACCCCCGCTTTCTTTTTCTTCAGGTTGGAGTGTCGCGCAAACTCCGAGGAAACCAAAGAGAGAGATTGTACCTGATTTGAAGCTGTGTGCGTACAGTCGCGCCGCCCTGCGCCTGCCCCACCAATTGGGGCGAGGGCGCCACGCACCTCAATGTTTTTGTTTGCTGCGCTCCCACAGGGCGTCCAGTTCCGCCAGGCTGGCGTCCTCCAGCCGTTTGCCTTGCCGGGTCAACTCCCGTTCGATTTCCTGGAAGCGTTCGACAAACTTGCGGTTGGTGCGCCGCAGCGCCACCTCCGGGTCGAAGCCCAGGAAGCGCGCCACGTTGGTGGCTACGAACAGCAGGTCGCCGACCTCGTCCTCGATCTGTTCTTGGTCCTTGGTGGAAAGCGCCTGGCGAAGTTCGCCTGCCTCCTCGTCCAGCTTCGCCAGCACGTCCTCCAGCCGCTCCCAGTCAAAGCCCACCTGCGCCGCCTTGCGCGTCAGTTGGTAGGCTTCCACCAACGACGGCAGGTTCTTCCCTACCCCGTCCAGATGAGAGCGTTCACCCTGGCCTTCGGCCTGGCTATGGGCCGCGCGCTCGGTGGCCTTCAGCGCTTCCCAGTTTACTTTGACCTGTTCGGGGGTATCGGCGCGCGCCGTGCCGAAGACGTGCGGGTGGCGGCGCACAAGTTTCTCGTGCAGCGCGCTCAGAACGTCATCAATGGCGAAGCGCCCCTGCTCGCGCGCGATTTGCGCGTGGAAGATGATTTGCAGCAGCAGGTCGCCCAGCTCGTCCTGGAGCGCGCGCGGGTCGTCTCGCTCAATGGCGTCCAGCACCTCGTAGGTTTCCTCCAGCAGGTAGGTGCGCAGGCTGCGGGCGTCCTGCTCCCGGTCCCAGGGGCAGCCGCCGGGCGCGCGCAGCCGCGCCATCAGTGCCACCAAGTCGTCAAAGCTGCGTTTTGGTTTTGTCATGCTTTGGCTGTGGCCAACCAGCGAAACCGAAACTGTACGCGCAAGCCTCTGCCTGGGCAACCCCCGCTGTGGGTGCGGGCAAGAGAGGTCCCCTCAGGGCGAGCCCCCGCCGCTCTGCCATCCCGAGCGAAGCCGAGGGATCCGCTTTTCACTCCACCGTTCCCCGCCCGCGCAGCTTGAGGTGCGCAGTGCGCAGATGGTACACTGCTTCGGTTGCAAACATACCTATGAGCGATAAAGAGAAAGAGCCTGAGACCGTCCGCGTAGTTGATCGGCGCCGCTTTACCGACCAGGGTGAGCGCCGCAAGGACGTGGAGGAAACCGACCACACCCAGGAGTCGCCGCGCGTGTTGGGCTCTCCGCCGCCTCCGCGTTCTGAGCCGGTCGCTAGCGCGACCTCCCAGCCTAATTCTCGCGCTGCTCGCGAGACGCGCCGGACGGCTGAGCCTGCGCTTCCCGGGGGCGAGCGCCAGATGGACTTCGAAACCCTGGTGCTTTCGCTTTCCACCACTACCATGTACCAGTTGGGTTTGGTGGAGGGCCCAGACCAGACCCCCATCCCCGCCGACCTGCAGGCCGCCCGTCAGACGCTCGACATGCTGGCCGTGATTGAAGAGAAAACGCGCGGCAACCTGAGCACGCGCGAACAGCAGTTGCTGGAACAGGCGCTCTACGAGTTGCGGCTTACCTACGTCCAGCTTTCCGGCCAGAAGACACCTGCCCCGTCCAGCGCCAGTCCTTAATTCCTCATGGCTCGTCTGCGGTTGACCTTCCTCGGCACCGGCACTTCCATGGGCGTCCCCACGCTGGGCTGCCCTTGCGCGGTCTGCCGCTCCGACGACGCGCGCGACCGGCGTACCCGCCCCAGCCTGCTGCTCCAATACGACGGCCGGGCGGTGGTGATTGACACCTCTCCCGACTTCCGCCAGCAGGCCCTGCGCGCGGGCCTCAGCCGGGT
>JACZYA010000159.1 GCA_022571295.1 Acidobacteriota bacterium
GCATTGGGGAACGGAACCGCAGCCGATAACAAGAAGTTTGCCGTCAAATTTCATGATGGAGTGATCTCCCTTTGAATAAGTCAATGAGCGCGTAACTTACGGAATGTGAAACGTCTAGTTTCACATGAAGCGCCGAAAGCATTGAGCTTTCGGCCGGAACGTAAGTTACCGCGCGAATTGATCCTGATCCCTCCAAGGACGGTGAGGACTGCGCTGCGGTGTAAATACTTGGGCCAGCGTTGCGGGTCGCATTTTCGCACGCGGTCTGCGAGTTTTCTGTCCACCGAGTCCAATCGACGTTTTCCGTAAAATTGAATGGTGAAGTGATCGCACACGCGGATTCTGTTCAGCAAACGGCACGTCGGCGAGAAGAACAACTATGTGACACATCTCTGGACGGTCCCGGCGGACGGCGGGGCTGCGCAGCAGTTCACATCGGGCGGGAAAGACGGGCACGGCCGTTTCTCGCCGGACGGAACTACGATCGCCTTCATCTCCAGCCGCGACGAGTCAAAACCGCAACTCTATACGATACCGTCCAACGGCGGCGAAGCGGTCAAATTGACCGACTTTCCGGAGGGGTCGATCGGCGAGTTCCAATGGTCGCCGGACGGGACCGCATTGCTTGCCCAGGGGAGGGACCATACACTCCGGCAGGGATTCTACCGAATCGAAGCCGGAACCGGACGGGTCACTCCCCTAGTGCAGACTCCCACACGCTGCCCGAACGATTGTCGCGAGTGGCCGACCTGGTCTCCCAGCGGAAAGCTGATTTTCACTCGTCGGGTCACCGACGGGCAAACCATCGTAGTGCGCGACCTCGAAACCGGCGAGGAGAACGAACTTCTTAGCGTACGCAAGCCGTCTTTTGTCGGTCCCTTGATAGTCTCGCCGGACGGACGGCGGGTGGCCTATGTTTGGCGAGACTTGCAGAAGGGAACGTCGGTGTTGACAGTCATGCCCGCCGCGGGGGGTGAGCCCCGGGAGCTGCTTCGCAGGCAGCCGCCGGAGGGCATCGGCGATTTGGGTTGGATGCCCGACTCGCGCCGCATTGTCTACGCAACCCGTACGAGCGGCGAAGAGCAGAAATTCGAGTTGTGGCGCATCCCTGCGGAAGGCGGAGAACCCCAGAGGCTCGGGCTGGCAATGGAAGGACTAAGCCTGTACGGCCTGAGCGTTCACCCCGACGGACGCAGCATCGCGTTCACCGCCGGGCGGCCCCACCGCAACGAAGTCTGGGTGCTGGAAAACTTCCTGCCGGAAGTCAAAGCGGTCAGGTGATGCACCTGCGCACCGACCCCCGCTTCCAATCCTTCCTCCGCCGCATGAACTTCCCGGAGTAGTGCGCTCGCCGAGTTGCCAAGAGTTCAAGCTAGGCAATCACCTTTGCACAACGCGGGCAGGCTAGTACTCTCGTACCCGCCGCCAGTGACTAATCTCCTATGGCTCCTCTGCCTTCTACAGGCTACTTTCCAATTGGTCGGATAGACCATGTCCCATTGGCTATGGTGGCCAGGTGAATAACGAGACACACAAACCCACCCTTGATCTCTCAGAGATACGCAAGGAAGCAGGTGGCGCACTCTGGCTCTTGGTCACCTATGCTGACATGGCCGCCAAAGGCTGGTCAGCCCACGACGATGACCTCGCACATGTGTTGGGAACTTCCACATTCACAATCTTGCGATGGAAGATTAAGTTGATCAAGACCGGACTCATTAGTATCGAGGACACTCAAGACGGGGGAACGACCATTGTCATCAACCGCGATGTTCTATTTGAGAATTCACTCTCTGGAACAAGAAGCCAACACTTGACAGAGATGATCAACTCCACGGGATGGGGCGACTTGAGTACAACTGACAGAGAGTTTCTGGGTCAGTGTGGAATCAAGGGAGAGGAAGCGCGCCTTCACGAGCAATAGCTCCCCCTCGTCTACTTTACCGCAAATCACTCAGGTAGGATTCTTTCACCCAGCCTTCCACCACAGCTTTGCAGCTTTTCATCCCCCAGTACCCAGGTGTGTGAGAAGCTGAGAAGCTGGATGGACTACTGAGCCTGACAAGCTAGGTGCGTTGACTTGCCTGCGGATGGGGGCTAGGATGGCGGTGGTAGGTAGTTACTCCATGATCCCCCAACAGTTTCTTACTAAAGTCTAGAAGGGATAATTCTGCCACGAGGTTTGACCAATGGCGAAAGCAAGACAATTTACCATTTCGTGCGAAAACCGTCCGGGAACACTGGCGGACGGAGCGAAGGTCCTCGGGGATGCCAAGGTTAATATCCTTGCTATGCTGGTGACCACTGCCGGGACTGAAGGCTATGTTCGGCTCGTTGTGGATAAGCCGGCCAAAGCCAAAAAGGCCCTGGACGGCGCGGGTGTTCGTTACACTGAAGAAGCGGTACTCCACGTGGAATTGCGGAATGTGCCCGGGGCGCTTGCCGCCTTTGCACAGAAGCTCGCTGACAAACACATCAATATCACCGCTGGCTACCAAACGGCGGTAAAGGGTTCCAGAAAGGCAAGTGTCGTTCTCGCGGTCTCTGATTTAGACACGGCGGCTCGCGTTCGATAGGCGCTTCTGACAAGAACGGGGGCTAGCCAAGCACATCATAAGGGGGGTAATCATGCGCAGGTTGCGAATTTCTTTTATCGCAATGATGCTGCTATCGACGGCCTTGGGCATTGCACATCTAGACGGTCAGGTGCTTACAACTCAGTCAACGATAGAAATGAGCGGGCTCAAGCCCGCAATGAAGTTTGAGGCTCTGGTCGCAGGCTTCTTGGAGCCGCTCAACGGAAAGTTGAAGTTGCGTGCGACCGAAGTGGACTTTGAACCGGGCGCCGTACTCGGCGACCACTACCACGTCGGGCCGGGCCTTCGGTTTGTGCTGGCTGGGGAATTGAGCGTCGTTCACGGCGACACTGGGGAAGAGCAACGCGTCCGCCAGGGTGGCTATTTCTATGAAACAGGGGATGTAAGTCTGCGCGTCTACAATCGCAGTGGCGAGTTCGCCAGGCTGCTGGTGGTGGAGCTACTCCCGGCCACCTGGCAGGGTACAGCAATGGTCCCATTGGCGCGTCGGGCTGATCTGGCACAAGAAGGAATCCACTTGCAGAAACTGCTCTGCCAAGACGACGGAAACTAAAAGCAATTGTTAGGGAGAACCCAGCGTTTGCTTTCCTCTCTTCGTGAGTACATAAAAATCACTCCCTTGGGCTTCCAACAGCCCCTCACGGAACTCTTCGATAGCGTCCAAGACCCGTTTGCGCTCCTCAGGACTGTTGCCTCCGGCCTCGAACAACACATGCAGATCAAGCTTCTCCTTCTTCATCTCCCCAAACAGTTGCAGGACACGTTCTTTCAATTGGTTCATTTGACACCTCGCCAGCCAAAAGGGCGTACCGGACAAGCGCTCACAAGACTATAATCTCTATGAGGAGGGATTTATCAATGGCGCGCCACGAACATAGGTTCACAATTGCCGACAACAAAGCGGTGCAGGTCTTGTTGGATAAGCTGCTGGTCGGCGGCCCTCACCAACAGCGGCGAGAAAGACTGCTAAAGGCGCTTGACCAAGCTGCCCAGCGCTACAAGAGTTCTAGCCAGAAGGAGCGCCAGGCTTTCTTTCACGGCCTGCTGACTGGGTACGCCGTCGCTCTAAAGCTCTGGTAGGCAAGTTGCCTTGGACAAGCTGAGCCAAGGCTCTCTCAGGGATCGGCTGGCTCAGTTGCGGGAGGTGGCAAGCGGGATCGAAGCAGAACGCCAGCGATAGGCCTGCTGATCTCTCTACAGCTTACGGCCTCGTCTTCTCTTGGCCTTGGTGCTCTCCCCACGCAAATCGATTCTGACCGCGTAGGCTAAAGCTTTAAGCGACTCAAGTTCCTGGTAAAGAGTCTCGGTGCGGCACTTTCTTCGTGCCACCTTAGCCAGACAATCAGCAAGGCTCTCTCGGAGCAGCTTGGCTTGGTGTGCTGGCACATCATAGTAGAGGGGAAGAAAGCGTGCCGTGCGGGCGGCCTGCAAAGCCTCGCCGATGAGTTCGGAAGCATTTTCTGCCATACTCTGGAGATGGTCTGCAAGCCTTTCGTAGTCCTGCTGTGTGGGTAATTTGCTTTCCATTCTTACCTTCTCCAAGGGTTTCTTTTCCGGGCCTGGAGTCGGCACATCTTACCATTGGCCAGCCATTCTTGCCCCTCGTGGTAGACTTTTCCCGTGCGGGCCACACCTGCCAACGGAAAAGGCGGCTGCCAGCGATGGATTCGGAAGCTGTTGCAATCCTCTGGGCGCGGTGGGTAGGATAGCTTCGTGCCTGCCAAGAAACTCAACGGCAACGGCAATAGCAACGCCCACTGCAAGGTTCATCCCCGCACCGCTGCTGCTTGCCGTGCCTGTCTCGTCCGGGGTTTGCAGGATTTTCGGTTCACGAATCTCCGAGCTGGCTTGAGCATCGCCGCCAAGCGAATCACTGCACTCCGGGCTGAGTACGCTGCAAGGGGAGACAAGGAAGTGAAAGCCGCACTTGTAGCCTACGAGCTGGGGACGCTCCTGGCTCGACTCCAAATCGCAGACGACCAGGTACAGGATTTACCTGGGGATGCTGGCCTGATAACACACACGATGTTGCAGGCTGAGGGGAATGGCACGGTCGGGAAACCTGCCTGAAGCGAACCTACCCGTCCATCTCAGAATCGGCTAACCGCTTCCGGGCGGCTGCTATCAGTTCGGCCAGGTTCTCAGGAATTTCTTTTTCCCCGTCAAACCCCTCGGCCTCTTCCGCGTTAGGTGGATTCAGGTCTTTCACTTGCCCTCTTTCTGCCCTCTGCAATGATCTCTATCCCCAAGTTCCCAAGCCCCTGAACATCTACGGTCGTCTTGGTGGCCGGGAAGTCTCCGCGCAGCTTAAACCCGATCTCTGCGGCTCTCAGTTGGGTCGGGTGGTCCTCCAACGGCTCGGAATAGACAAGTTCGCCGTCCTTAGGGCAGAACACCCGCGTAATCTTTGCCTGTAGGCCCCCGCGAAGGACTTGGGTAAGCATCTTCCCTGTGATCCCAGCCTCGTCCATGATGCGTTCAATCTCGCTCCGAACTTCAATGTTTTTCAATACTTGGTGCCCTGATTGGCCTGGAGCTAATTCGCTGTAACCTGCTAACTTTGCGGCCTTTGTCTGGTTGCCGAAGGCTGAGCTTTGGGGGTTGGTAAATTCAACTACGAAGCGTCTCTGTCTGAGGTTGAGCTTCTTGCTGATCTTTCGTGCGTCGGGCTTCTTGGGCTTGCCGTTGTTCTTGCTCATCCTGCTTATTCTACCCCAATTCAACTCACAGGCAAGCCTCTTACAACCAACACCTGCATCTGTCGCAGGATTCCAATTGCTCCTGGCCCGCCACCCGGTAGAGAGAGTCGTAGAAAGGGAGCCAGTCCTTTCCCAGCCTGTGAATCTGCAGCAGTCCGTTGCAGTAAGGGCACCTGCTGCCTTCGTGGGGCTGAAGCCAGTTGATTGGGACTTCGCAGCGGGAAGACCACAGTAGGCCCATGCAGTTCACACAGAGACAGTGTGGGTTTCTGTACGGCAGAGAGGGTAGGGGGAATTGCTCCCCTGGGTGAATCGCTGCTTT
>JACZYA010000043.1 GCA_022571295.1 Acidobacteriota bacterium
GGTCGGCCCGCAGAGAGTCGCCCAACTGTTGGACACGGTCGCGGCTGGCGGCGAGCAGGCGCGCGCCGTCACCGTCGGGAGCAGCGAAAACGCGCGCGGAGTCCAGCGTAGCCAGTCCACGTTGAGTGGCTGCTTCCAGCAGCATCACGGCGTCGGCGTAGCGTGCGCTTGCGTCGCCTGCGCTTTCGTCGTTGAGGCGGATGAGGGCGGTGGCGCTGTCGCGTGCCAGTCGTCGTTGCGCTCCGCCCAGCAGCAAGCCCGCCAGTCGGGGCAACTCAGGCTCACCCGCCGCCGCAATGAAGTAAGCGGAGGCGGCGATGATGAAGGCGTTGCGCTTGAGTTGGGTGGGGTCAATCTGCCAGAGGTCGTCATCGGAGGAGTGGATGTAGGGGTCGGGCCAATTGGTGAGGGAGATGCCCGGAATGCCGACGCGCCCGTCGTTGAACACCAAGTGGTCGGTGGAATCGTAGAAGGGAACGGCCTGGGCGCGGTAGGGTTCCTGGGTGCCGAGCGCGGAGAGCATGGGGCGGGAGAAGTCGCCGGAGTCTGCGCCGGCGCGCAGGGGGACGGCGGTGTTGCGCAGGCGAACCGCCTCCAGGATGCTTTCGACCACGTCGTTCAGAAAGCTGGGGCGGGAGAAGGGCGTGCGGCTCATGAACTGGACGCGCTGGCCGGCGCTCTGCTTGGCGCCGACCATGTCCTGGTTGAGGTTGACCAGGATACGCCCGGCTTCCGCGGGATGGTCGCCGAAGTAGCGATAGGGAGCGCGGATTTCATTTACCCACCAGAAGCGGATGTCGCGCCGGGGGCGGGGAAGTTTGCCCTGCTCGATCAACCGCACCAGCGCGCGGGCAATTTCGAGCATGTTGGCGACGCCGGAGCGGTCGTCGTTGGCGGAGGTTTTCTCTTCCTGCAAGTGGGAGGTGAGGACGATGGCTTGGTCGCGGATTTCGGTGCCGCGAATCCAGCCTTCGACGATGGCCTGGGTCTGCTCGCCCAGTTCGGCTTCGATTTTGACGCGGACGCGGAACGGCTTGTTGTTTTTCTGCGCGGCGGCCAAGCGCGAGCGCAGGCGCTGGCCTTCGCGCGGGGTCAGAATCCAAGCGAAGGTGCCTTCCTTGCCGTCGCGCGAGCGGCCGCCGATACGTTGCCAGGGCAATTGGTCGGGGAAGCCGGTTCGGCGGCTCCCGTAGGCGATTACGCCCAGCGCGCCGCGCTTCCACACCGCCTGTCTTTGTACAGCCCCCGGGCGGCCGGAGGCGAACACGATCTTGCCTTTCACCTTCTTGCCTTTGTAGTCGGCGTCGCGGGTGCCGCGGCCGACGTCAATGAGTTCGGCGGTGACGTCGGTAGTGCGGCTGCCGGTGGCGACGCGGAGGGGAGTTTCGCGGACATCGCCCAGCTTCATTTCGTTGGGTTCGGTGACCCAGACCTCGCCCGAGCGCAGGTTCCACCCGCGCGAGCTGGCCTTCATCCAGAGAATCTGGACGTCTTCAAGCCCAAGTTCGCGGGCCTTGTCGGCCACCCACTCGGCCTCGCGGCGAAAGTCGTCCGAGCCGCCGTTGGGGGAGTGATAAAGGGTGAGTTGGCGGAGGTGGTCGAAGGCGATGTCGCCGGAGAGTTCATTCTCCAACGCCTGCCAGACCTGGGCAGAAACCACGGGCGTACTTTGCGCCTGCGCCGCTGGCGGCGCGAAGCAGAGAAGCAGAGTCAAGAACGGGACAAGCCTAGATACGCGAAACCTCATTGGCACTCTCCTGTTGGTGTTCTGCGCAAAGTGAACGAAAGGCCGGTGATTATAGCCTGAAAAGGGCACGGTACGAACAGCGGGTAGTGGGCTATAAGTGTATTGCGGTGTCTGATGGCCTCTCCCCAGCGGCGGGGGCCGCTGGGCTGGACAGTGATTTAAGAATGACGAACGCCAATCTCGCCCCGGCCTTTCGGCGCAGACAATCACCTTCGCGTCCAACCCGGTGGCCTGTCCTGAGCACAGCCGAAGGGCCCCTGCCACCGGGGCTCAAAGCCCCCATCGTCTCAGCAACACTATTTTGACCCACTACCGAACAGCGGGAAGGGTTGCGAAGGGGGAGAAAGAGAAATAGCGTCGGGGCGCGAGCTAGTCCCCAAGAGAGGAAAAGTTGGGTTACTGGGAAGGCTGTCGACTACCAGTCGCGGCGGCGTCCACCACCGCCACCACCACCGCCGCCGCGGCCACCACCGCCGCCGCGTCCTCCACCACCGCCGCCGCGGCCACCACCGCCGCCGCCGCCGCGTCCTCCACCTCCACCTCCACCTTCGCGGGGTGGGCGGGCTTCGTTGACCACCAGGGCACGGCCGAGAAGGTCCTTGCCGTTGAGGGTCTGGATGGCCTTCTCGGCTTCTTCGTCGTTGCTGATCTCGACGAATGCGAAGCCGCGCGGTTGGTCGGTATAGCGGTCGCGGATGAGGTTGACGCTGTCCACCTGGACGCCAGCCTCGGTGAACAAATTCTGCAAGTCCCCTTCAGTTGCTTGGAAGGGAACGTTGCCAATGTAAAGCTTTTTCATCGATGCACTCCTTCTGCCCGCTGTGAGTTGTTCAACGGGACGCCGGGCTGAAGGGCAGGCTCAGGACTGCGGGCAGACAGGAAACAGGCCGCTACACTCAGGTGAGTCCGTCGCTCCAGCTACACGCCGGAATCATGGCCTAATCGGGTGGGCTGTGTCAACAAGAGTTCCGCTTCGCTTCGGCAGATAAGGCTTGCCAGGCAAAGGTCGCGGGGGTGGTGCCGGGGGACGGAGTTGAACCGCCGACGCCAGCCTTTTCAGGGCGCAGCTTAGAAAGTCGTATGCTGATTCTATTGGGATTTACTCTAAATAGAACCGTGCCAGCAGGCGCTTTCAGGGGTGTCAGGGAGGGGTTTTGTGCACAGGCAACAAGAAACGACCTAAAGCTGCGGCCCCTTGATTATGTCGTAGCGCATACTTGGGTGTGTCTTCTTCGGGTCTTTGTATTCAAGGTTGTATACGAAACCACAGCGCTCATAAAAAGGAATTGATGCGGGATAAGCATCCAAAGTAATAAATCGGCTTCCGATGTGCAGTTCATCATTCAGGCGCACTACCAACCCTAGAGTGTATTTGACCAACTCTCTTCTCATCCCTTGCCGCTGAATCTTCTTCGCAATTCCTATCCTCCCGATTTTTACGGCAGGAAAAGAGTAAACGTCTCGGTGAAAGCTAATTAGTTTTCTCTTTTCTTTAGTCTTTAGGACAATGCTGTCACTCAGGAGTGTAAGAAAACCACCCAAACTACCCTGATAGAAAACGAGACGAGTGTGCGACAGGTACTCACTCTGATAACGGAAACAATCGTTCTTGAGGAAATCGTTTAGGTCGTCGTCACCACAATCAAACTGTGATACATCGTGGGCTTGCGCGTCGGCTCTGACTATGTGAAGGTCGGCTAGGGTAATAGGCATAGGCCCCTAGCGAGCAGGGGTAAGGCTTACTCTTCTTTGTCCGCAGCCTTGCTTTCCCGTGCGAGGGTGCCTAGGTATTCCGAACGCTCTTGCGTGAGCGTGGAATCCTCTATAGAGCGGAGAAAGCGCTCAGCGTCCTTACCCTCCAGAACGGGCGTTGCTTCGATTGGTCGGGCCATGTCATTCCCTCACGCAATTAGATGCGCTAGATGAGAAAAGCGTACCAGAAAGTCCTAGACCTGTCAATAAGATTAACCTGTTCATTTCTCAATAGTTATCCTTTTTCAAATGCCAGTAGCGTACAACGGCAGCAATGGTTTTTGACCCCCCAAACGCTTAGAACGCAATTGTGTGCGTTTTTCCTCTAAGCCTAGCCATAAAAAGAAGTTGTGAATCATAAACTCCTGTTAGATGCACCACTTCAACTCTTCGGCAGACTTGCAGGTATTGATTAGCCGCGAGTCACATGCCACCGCTCTGTCCCGCCCTTGATTCTACGATTTCAATTCCAGCTTTCTACCGTGGACGTAAATCAACTCAATGCAGGCTTAGCTCTTTAGCTGCTAACTACCAAAAACAATGGTGCCGGGGGACGGAGTTGAACCGCCGACGCCAGCCTTTTCAGGGCTGCGCTCTACCGCTGAGCTACCCCGGCACAAGGGATGAAAACCATTCTAGGAACGGGTGTTTCTACTGTCAAGGCGGGATGAGTGCGTCATTGCCGGTTACATCGGAACGCGGGGCTACACGCGCAGGAAATCTTTTTTCTTGAGGACCTCGCGGGGCCGGGGGCCGTCGGGCGGGCCAATGATGCCTTCCTGTTCCATGATGTCGAGCAGGCGAGCGGCGCGGCCGTAACCGATGCGCAAGCGCCGCTGCAAGGTGGAGGTGGAGGCCTTGCCCAGCTCGCAGACAATGCGGACCGCTTCTTCGTAGAGCTCGTCGTCGGCGTCAACAGAGCCGTCCTCGCCAGCGGCGCGGCTGCCGCGCGGGCGCTCAACGTCCTTGGGGAACTTGAGAAACTCTTCGTGGTAATCAGGCTGGCCGTGCGAGCGCCAGAAGTCGCAGACGTGGACGATTTCGCTCTCGGTCACCAGCGGGCCGTGCACGCGGTGCAAGCGCGAAGAGCCCGCGGGCAGGTAGAGCATGTCGCCCATGCCCAGCAGCGCCTCGGCGCCGTTGGCGTCCAGGATGGTGCGCGAGTCCACCTTGGTGGCCACGCGGAAGGAAATGCGGGCGGGGAAGTTGGCTTTGATGAGGCCGGTGATGACGTCCACCGACGGCCGCTGGGTGGCGAGAATCAAATGGATACCCACGGCGCGCGCCATCTGCGCCAAGCGGGTAACGGATTGCTCGACGTTGGGCGTATCTACCATCATCAGGTCGGCCAGCTCGTCAATGATGATGACGATGTAGGGCAACGGCTCGACCTCTACGCCGTCTTCGTTCAGTCCGGGATGGGTTTCCTCGTCTTCAAAAAGTTGGTTGAACTGCAGCAGGTTGCGCACACCGTACTTGGCCAGCACTTTCAGGCGGCGCTCCATCTCGCGGGTGGCGTTGCGCAGGGCGTTGGCCGCCAGCTTGGTGTCGGTGACGATGGGCGTGAACAGGTGCGGAATCCCTTCGTAGAGCCCCAGCTCGAGGCGCTTGGGGTCAATGAGGATGAACTTCAATTCGTCCGGGTTGCTCTTGTAGAGCATGGAGATGATCATCGAGTTGATGGCCACACTCTTGCCGCTGCCGGTGGAACCTGCGATCAGCAGGTGCGGCATCTGTGCCAGGTCGGCCACGCGCGTGCGACCGGTCAGGTCGCGTCCCAGCGGGATGGTCAGTTTGGAGCTGGAGGCGGCGAACTCCTGCGACTCGATGATGTCGCGCAAGACAATAATTTCCCGCTTGAGGTTGGGGACTTCGATGCCGACGGTGGATTTTCCGGGGATGCGATCGATGAGGATCGACTCCGCCTTGACTGCCAGGCAGAGATCTTCCGCCAGGCTGGTGATGCGGCTGAGCTTCACGCCCGCTTCGGGGCGAAACTCGAAGGTGGTCACCACCGGCCCGGGGTTGATCTGCGTCACCTGCCCGGTGACGGCGAACTCGCGCAGCTTTTCGGTCACGGCGTGCGCTCGCTGCTGTAACTCTTTCTCGCCCGGCCCGCTGAGGTGCTCCGGGAGCTTCAGCAGCGCCGCCGAGGGCAGCCGGTAGCGCGTGCGCACCACGCGCGCACGCCGAGCAGCGAAACCCTCCCGCACCTCTGTTTCTCCTGTGAGGTTCTCCCAATCGTCTTCGGGTTCCGTGATAGGAATGGCGCTCACGTCCGAGGGCCTGAGAGCCGGTCTCCGGCTAAGCGGTTCCGGGATTTCCAGCGGGGCACTGATGCCCTTTGCGCTCGGCACAATGCGGGGTTTGGGCGCGGGATACTTGGCGGCGCGCTTCCAGGGTTGCCACCTACTAACCCAGCCGCGCAAACGGCCCGCCATCGAAGCGATGGCCGCAAGCGCCGTACGAACCAAACCGGTGTGACCTTGCAACCAGGTTACGCTTCCTGAAAATGAAAACGGTGTGGTCAGAAAAATGCCCGCCACCAGCAACGCCAGCGTTACCACCAGCGCGCCAGGAAAGTTCAAAACTTGAGTCAGACCCAGCGCCAGCAACACGCCCAGCAAGCCACCCGCCGGCAATAAACCGTGCACGCGCGGCAGGACCTCCACCAAACCCAGAAGGGAAGTGAGGGAGAAGAGAAGCAGCAGCGCGCCGGCCAGTTTGGTTCCGGGTGCAGCAAAGGACCGGCTCCGCAACCAAAACCACGCCAGGGCCAGAAACGCCAGGGGAATCAAGTAAGCCACATAACCCAGGGCTTGCAGGAGCAGGTCGGCCAGATAGGCGCCCGCAACGCCCACCCAGTTGGCGGTTGCTGCTGCGCTCGGCTCAGCCAGCCGCACCGGCGCGGCCGTGTTCAGCGAGGGGTCGAGCGGGGAATAGCTCAGCAGGCTCAAGCCCACCAGCGCCGCCGCCACCAGCCAGAGGAAACCAATCAACTCGTTCAGCCGTTTATTGCTGCCGGGCGTCAGCCTACTCATTGTCGACCGCCCTCCTTGCCCGCTTAGATACACTTCCATTCAGCACACAATCCCGGCAGAGAACTACATCCCGGAACAAGAGGCTTCCTGCTTCGCTTGGCGCTTCTTCAGTTGGACGAGTGGAGGAGCTCGACCGCGAGGATTATAACTCCTAGTACCAGCCGATAGGCAACAAATATTTTCAGCGTCCGCACTTGCAGGTAGCGCAGCAGGAAGGTAATGGCCGCATAGCCCACCACTCCGGAAACCACAAAACCGACCGCGTAGTCCACCACCGAAGCGCCCGGCGGCAGGCCCTGCTCCCAAATGTCGAAAGCCTTCTTCAGCGTCGCGCCTCCGATAATCGGTGTTGCCAGCAGGAAGGAAAAACGGGCGGCTGCTTCGCGCGTCAGGTTGCGGAATAAACCCGCTGAAATTGTAATGCCGGCGCGCGATGTCCCTGGAAGAATCGCCAGCGCCTGCGCCGCGCCGATCAGCAGCGCGTCCTTGAATCCCAGAGTTTCCATTCCGCGCGCCAGCGTGGGCCGCCGGTCGGCCAACCACATGACCAGCGAGATGCCAATCAACATGCCCGCAATCAGCAGCGGACTGCGAAAGGTGCTTTCGGCGTAGCTTTCCAGCCAGTACCCCGCTACCGCCCCCGGCACCGTAGCCGCCACCAGCAGCCACAGGAAATACGGGCTGAGTTGCAGCTCGCGCTCCCGGGCGAGCGGGTCGGAACTGCTCAGCGCGGCTACGCCTCTTGCAGGGCCAAGTCCCAGAGGGCGCATAGCGCTCCGCAAGGCGCCGGCAAACAGCGCCACCCAGACACGGGCGAAATAGACCAGCACCGCCACCAGCGTTCCCGCGTGCAGCACCACGTTAAATGTCAGCCCCGGGTCCTGCCAGCCCAGCAGCCACGGAACCAGAATCAAATGCGCGGTCGAGCTGATGGGGAGAAACTCGGTGATGCCTTGCACCACCGCCAGCACGATTACTTGCAGCAGCGCCATGCTCTAGCCCAGTTCCTTTTCCATCCGGTAGGCGTCGTCCCGGTCGAGGTAATAGCCCGGCAGGGTTCCCTTCACTTCGTAACCGGCCCGCTGCCAGAACGCCAGCGCCGCCTGGTTGTCCACCGCCGTTTCCAGGCGTACTCGCCGGACGCCCTGCGCGGCCAGCCAGGCCTCGGCGGCTGTGAGCAGCGCGCGCCCGATTCCGTGCCGTCGCCGGTCCGCGCGCACGTCGAGCGTAATCACGTGGCCGCGCGTGCTCCGCACCTGCCGTACCAGCACAAACCCCGCCAGTGCGCCGCCTTCCTCTGCGACCCAGGCGCGCGCCCCCGGCTCCGCCAGGAACATCCGCAGGCCGAAGCGCGAGTAGGCAATACCGGGCGGGTAGCACTGCTGATCCAGCCGATAGATGACCTCGAAGTCTTTGGCTTCGTAGGGTCGGACGGTGGTCGGGCGCAGGGCGTCTTGCTTGGGTTGCGGCACGGCAATCACTGCGCGGCGGATGCTATCACACGCCTCGGGAGTGAGCATAGTGGCGCAGACATTCCTGCCCCACTCAATGCAGGTGCCTCGCTATTTTGGATCTCTTGCTCCAGCTTGCCGGCAGCAGGTGGAATAGCTTTGTGAATTGCTCCAGGGTCAACTCTTCTGCCCGGCTACGCGATGTAAGACTCGCCTGCGCCAACGTCGCTTCGACCTGTTTGGAAGGCCAGGCGCCGCTTAAGTTGTTGCGGAGCGTCTTGCGCTTGTGACGAAAACAGGTCTGCAAGAAAACCAGGAACGCTTCCGGCTCGGAGATCGCCAAGCGCTCGCGGGCGCCCGGCGGCGTCAGCCGCACCAGCGCCGATTCAACTTTGGGCGGTGGCTGGAAAGCGCCGCGCGGGATGGGTTCGAGCAATGCAGGCGTGGTATAGAACTGCGTCAGCACCGAGAGATAGCCGTAGTCCCGCCGGCCGGGTTCCGCCGTCAGCCGCAGGGCCACCTCCCGCTGTACCACTACGTGGATGTCGGCAATCACATCCAGCGCGGCGAACAGTCGCCGAAGAATCGGCGACGTGATGTAGTAGGGCAGGTTGCCATAGACCCGCCAGCGGCGCACCCCGAATTGTTGCGCCAGGGTCGCGGCGGAGACTTCCAGGATATCGGTTTCGACCACTGTGCACCCGGCCTGTCCCCTCAGCTTCTCTCGCAGCGCGCGGGCCAGCGCGGCGTCTTTTTCCACCGCTACCACCTGCGCCGACTGCTGCGCCAGCGACAGCGTCATTTCACCGTGGCCGGAACCGATTTCAAGCCAGCAATCCTGCGCGCGAATTTCCAGCCGCTGAAGCAGGCGGGCGCGGACGCCCGCATCCGCCAGGAAATGCTGCCCCAGCTTGGGGCGCCGACCGCGACTCTTCTCCCACATGTTGGCACAGATTGTAGCATTGCCCTCGGCTGCACCCGGCACTCTCCTCGCCCCAGGCAGTGGCGAAGAAGCCGAAGGTTTCTTCGCCGGCTTTTGTCATGCTCCACTACTGGTCATGGCAGCGGGCTTGATAACCGGCTAGCCAAAGCCGCCGGAAGCGATTAGAATAACCATTGAAGATGGCTTGGCTGCGGCTGAGTCTTTGTGGCTTGTTGGTTCATCTATAAATGTGACAGCGAACTTTGCTGGGAGGGAAATCTGAGCATGGCTGAAAATATTCTGACTGCCACCGACAGCAACTTCGAGGCGGAAGTCCTTAAGTCGAGCACGCCGGTGCTGGTGGATTTCTGGGCGGAGTGGTGTGGCCCCTGCCGGATGCTGGCGCCGACGGTGGAAGCGATTGCCGCCGACTTCAACGGCAAGCTGAAGGTAGCCAAGCTCAACGTGGACGAAAACCCCGCCGTCTCCGAGCGCTACGGCATCCGCGGCATCCCCACCCTGCTGGTTTTCAAAGACGGCCAGGTGAAGGACCAGATCGTGGGTAACAGTCCGCGCGACAGCATCGAGAAAGTCCTGGAGAAGCACCTTTCCTAGGCCGCCTGCCGGTTCCGCCATGGGCCCGGCGGTGCGCCACTCGGTTCGCCAAAAGCGCCATCTAATTTCCCGCTGGCTGGAAAACCTCGCACGGTATTTGCCTGCCCGCTGGATTTCTGTTGGGCTCGGCTTGCGCCGGGTCGCCGCGCCGCCTATGATAAGCATCGGGCGCGCGCTTGCACCTCTGCCGTTCTAGCTCCACTTTCCCGGCAGCAACTCCTGCCTTGAGCATCGTGCAGAGGGCGCAGCGCGGCTGGTTCGTACGGACTGGAGGAGGGTGAATGGGCACGGTGGTCGTGGTCGGCGCCCAGTGGGGCGACGAAGGCAAGGGAAAGGTCGTTGACTACCTGGCGGCCCACTTCGACATCATTGCCCGCTACCAGGGCGGCCACAACGCCGGCCACACCGTCATCGTCGATGGCCGGAAGTTCGTCCTGCAACTGGTGCCCAGCGGCGTCCTGCGGCCCGGCAAGTGGGCGGTCATCGGCTCCGGCGTGGTGCTGGACCCTGCCGCCCTGCTCGACGAGTTGAAGACGCTGGAAGCCGCCGGTGTCAGTCCCCAGGGCCGTTTTTTCATCAGCAACCGCTGCCACCTGATCTTTCCCTACCACCGTGAGCTTGAGCGGGCCGCCGAAGCAGCGCTGGGGCCGCAGAAAATTGGAACCACCGCGCGCGGCATCGGCCCCACCTACGAGGACAAAATGGGTCGCCGCGGGCTGCGCGCCTGCGACCTGCTCGACCCGCAACGCTTCCAGGAAAAGCTGCGCCACGTTCTCAAGCACAAGAGCGCTCTGGCGCGTGCGCTCTACGGCAAGCCCGACCTCGATTCGGCCCGCGTGCTCGAACTCTATCAAGGCTACGCCGAGCGCCTGCGTCCCTACATTGTCGACGTGGCCCGGCTGCTGGCCGAGGCCCGCAGCGCTGGCAAGCGCATCCTGTGCGAAGGCGCGCAGGGAACCATGCTGGACGTGGATCACGGCACCTATCCTTTTGTCACATCCTCGAATGCCACCGCCGGCGGTGCGTGCGCCGGGTTGGGCCTTCCTCCTACCGCCGTCACCGCCGTACTCGGCGTCACCAAAGCCTACGCCACTCGCGTAGGCAGCGGGCCCTTCGCCGCTGAAATCTCCGGTCCCCAGGCCGACACCCTGCGTGAGCGCGGCAACGAATATGGTGCCGTCACCGGCCGGCCGCGTCGCTGCGGCTGGCTTGATCTGGTGACGCTGCGCTACAGCGCGCTCGTGAACGGGATTTCGTCTTTCATCATGACCAAGCTGGACGTGCTCGACCACTTGGCGGAGATTCCCGTCTGCGTCGGCTACCGCTACAAGGGAACGCCGGTGGAGGAAATGCCTGCCGAGGCCGAGGTGCTGGAACAAATCGAGCCTGTCTATGACACCCGGCCCGGCTGGCAGAGCGCCACTCGCGGCTTCACTGACTACAACCAACTGCCCCAGCGCGCCCGCGACTACCTGGGCTTTGTCGCCGACCAAGTGGAAGTGGAGATCGGCATGATTTCCACCGGGCCGCAACGCGAAGAGACTCTGCTGCCGCCGAATTCCCGGTTGGCGGATTTGTTGAAAGGTTAGACCGGTCCGAGTGGCCGATGCTGAATTACCTCCAGGCCCGCCAGACAGTCATCCGCGCCGTCAGCGCTTGCTCACGCGACCTCTCCGTTGAAAGCGTTCCGTTGCAGGCCAGCCTGGGCCGCGTGCTGGCCGATAACATCTCCGCTGACCGCGACTACCCGCCCTTCCATCGTTCCACCCGCGATGGCTTCGCCCTGCGCGCCGCCGACCTTGCCCACCTGCCCGCTACCTTGAAGCTCCTGGGGGAGATCAAGGCCGGCGATCGTTTCGACGGGACCGTTAGCCAGGGAGAGTGCGTCGCCATTATGACCGGAGCGCCGGTGCCCGAAGGGGCGGATGCAGTGGTCATGATCGAGCACACCGAACCTCGGCAGGATGAAGTTGTGGTCAAACGCAGCCTCCAAGCCGGCGCCAACATCGTACCTCGTGCCAGTGAGGCCGCCGCCGGCGCCTTGCTTCTCAGCGCCGGCACTCGCATCGGGTACGCGGAGATTTCCTTGCTGGGCCAGGTGGGGCAAGCCAGGGTGGGCGTCCGTCGCCGCCCGCGCGTGGCGGTGCTCTCCACCGGGGACGAAGTGGTGCCGGTGGAGAGCCAACCCGGCCCCAACCAGATTCGCAACAGCAACACCTACTCGATGGCGGCCCAGGTAACTTTGAGCGGCGGTGAGCCGGTCCTGCTTGGAAATGCGCCCGATGAGTTGAATCGGTTGGAAGAGTTAATTCGCCGCGGCCTGGAAGAAGATTTGCTGGTGCTCACCGGCGGAGTTTCCATGGGCAAGTATGACCTGGTGGAAGTGGTGCTGCGCAAGCTGGGCGCCGAGTTCCACTTTGACGCCGTGGCCATTCGACCCGGCCGCCCGGCGGTCTTCGCCACTTGTCAGAGCAAGTTTGTCTTTGGCTTGCCAGGCAATCCTGTCTCTACTATGGTGACGTTTGAGCTTTTTGTGACGCCGGCGATTGCGTTGCTCGGCGGCGCGGCGGCGCCGGCCTTGCAATTCTTCCGGGCGCGTTTGGCCGAACCAGTCAAACAGAAAACGCAGCTCACTCTTTTTCTCCCGGCACGCCTGGAAGGGCAGGGCACTGACACTTGCGTCCGCCCGCTGCGGTGGCAAGGCTCAGGTGACGTGGCGGCGCTTGCCGGCAGCAACTGTTTCCTGGTGGTGCCGGAGGACGTGAGCGAACTGGCCGCGGGTTCCTGGGTGGATATCTTGCCGCGGCGGGATGCGGTGGTGCGGTGAAAAGAACCAAGAAGCTCAGCCACTACGACCGGCGCGGCCGTCCGCGGATGGTGGACGTCACCGACAAGCCGGCCACCGTCCGCGAAGCGCGTGCGCACGCCTTTGTCAAAATGAAACCGGCCGTGGTTCGCAGCATTCGGACGCTCCGCGCGCCCAAAGGCGACCCGCTCACCGTGGCCCGGCTGGCGGGCATTACTGCCGCCAAACGCACCGACGAATTGATTCCGCTCTGTCATCCGCTTCTGCTCACTCATGTTGATGTAGTGGCGGAATTGTGCCACAATGGCGTGCGCCTTACCTCGAGCGTCCGCGCAACCGGCTCGACCGGGGTTGAGATGGAGGCGCTCACTGCGGTCGTGGTGGGGGCGCTCACCGTGTACGATATGTGCAAGGCCCTCGACCGTAGCATCGAACTCCGGGATATTTATCTGCTGGAAAAAACCGGGGGGAAGAGTGGAACCTACCGCCGTCCTGGGGGCTGAGTTGGCGAGCGGGGAACGGTAGCCATGGCCACAAAGGCGGCGGTTAAAATCCTGCTGGTGGAGGACAACGAGGCGGTGTTGGACCTGTTGCGCCGGGCCATGGAGCCCTGTGGCGAAATCTTGACAGCGACGGACGGAGCCGAAGCCTTGCTCAAAGCCGTGGAGGAGCCTCCGGACTTGATTGTGTCGGACTATGCGATGCCGGGTCTGAACGGCCGTCAGTTGTATGAAAAACTGCGCGCCCGCGAGCAGACCAAGAAAATCCCCTTCATTTTTCTAGCCGGCAAGAGCGACATCGAAGAAAAGCTGCGGCCTTTTACTGACGGGGTAGAAGATTATATTGCCAAGCCTTTTTTTGTACGCGAGGTCGCCGCGCGCGCCAAGAAAGTCTGCGACCGGCTCCTGCTGGAAAAACTCCAGACGCAGGCCCGGCGCCCGGGCGTGATCGAAGGGTTGCTGGAGGAAATGAGCGTGATCGATCTTTTCCAGTCGTTGGAAATGGGGCAGAAGTCTTGCCGCTTGCTCTTGCGGCGCAGCCGCGAACAGTGCGAAGTCTTTTTTGACAAGGGGAAGGTGTACGATGCCGTCTGTGGGGCAGCGGTAGGCGATGAGGCCGTCTATAAGACTGCTACTTGGGCTGAGGGACGGTTTGAAATTGATTTCAGCGGGAAGTCGCGCCAGCGACGCACCACCAAATCCACCCAGGGGTTGCTGATGGAAGCCATGCGTCTGCTTGATGAAGCCAACCGCGACAAGGTGGGAAGCTGATGCCGACACCCTATCGCGCCGCCATCGTCACTGTGAGCGATTCTGTCGCTCAGGGCACCCGGCAGGATGTTTCCGGCCCCGCCGTCGCGCGCCTCTTGGAAGCCGACGGCTGGACAATCAACTCCTCCGAAGTCTTGCCCGATGACTTCACTCTGATTCGCGAACGCCTGGAGGCCCTGGCGGGAAACAGCGAAATCGACGCCATCTTCACCACCGGGGGTACCGGCGTGGGACCGCGCGACCGCACCCCGGAGGCCACCACCTCTGTGATGGAGCGTTCGCTGCCAGGATTGGCGGAGTTGATGAGGCGCGAAGGGCTGAAGAAAACCCCGCGCGCCGCCCTCTCCCGGGCCGTAGCGGGCGTGAAAGGCAAGACCATGCTCATAAACCTGCCGGGCAGTCCGGAAGGCGCAGAGGATTCCCTTAAAGCCATTTTGCCGATCCTCTCGCATGCCGTGGACGTAGTTCGGGGCGAAGTGGGCCACGAGCCGGTGGAAGGAGCCGCTACGGAAGAAGCAGCGCCGGAGTCCGCCCGGGCGGAATTCTCTCCGACCTCTTCCGCGCCGACGGATGCCGCGCCGGCCACCGAAGACACATCCGAGCCGGAGGAAAAGTCCGAAGGCAACACAGAAGGGGTTGGCAACCAGCGGCCGGTTTGATAGCTTCTTGAGTTTCTAGGGAGTCGGAGGTCTCATGCCGGAAAACTATGTCCCCATCCTGATGTTTGGTGTGATTGCCTTTCTGTTTCCCGTTGTCACACTGTGGTTTGCCTCCTTGCTTCGCCCCGACTCCCGCGATGTCGGCTTCCGGCGCAAGCCCTATGAGTGCGGCGTTCCGCCCGAGGGCGATGCCCGCGGCCGCTTTGGCGTGCGCTTCTACATCATCGCGATTCTCTTCGTCATCTTCGATGTCGAAACCATTTTCCTGTTCCCGTGGGCGGTGCAGTATAAGGCGCTGGGGTTGTTCGGCTTGGTGGAGATGCTGGTTTTCTTGGGCATCCTCATTGTTGGCTACATCTGGCTATACAAAAAAGGCGCCTTAGAGTGGGTCTAGCGGTCGGTCAACTGAACTCAAGCCACCTTTATCCATCGCAGAAACGGCATGGCTGACGAGCAACAAAAGAAACCAGAGCAGAAACCGGCCCCGACGCCCGCTGGCGAGCAGAAAGCCGCGCCGCCCAAGCCGCCCGCTCGCCCGGTGCCACCCAAACCAGAACCACTGGACAACGAATTGATTCGCCGCCTGCGCGCTCGTTTCAGCGAGGCTATCGGGGAAGCGACCCTAGACCGCAAGCAGGCCATCGTGGTTGTCCAGCCCAGCCGTTTTCTCGATGTCTGCGACTACTTGAGAACCGAAGAGAAATTCGATTTCCTCACTGACTTGACGGCGGTGGATTGGTACGGGCGGGAAAAGCGATTCGACCTCATCCTGAATCTCTACTCCTTCTCCCACAACCAGCGCCTGCGCTTGAAAGTGCCTCTGGGCGAAGACACCCACTGCCCCTCGGTGACGGGCTTGTGGGGCACCGCCAATTGGCTGGAGCGCGAATGCTTTGATATGTTCGGGATTGTTTTTGACGGCCACCCCGACTTGCGCCGGATTCTCCTGCCGGATGGCTGGAAGGGCCATCCGCTGCGCAAAGACTATGACATTCTCCAGCAGGATGTGGCTTGGGTGAAGGAAAACCTGGGAATCGAGAGCGGACAGTAGCCATGGGACAAACACCCTCCGTCAGCACCACCATACTGGGCGCCGATGAAGTCATCCTCAACATGGGTCCGCAGCACCCCTCCACCCATGGTGTGCTGCGCGTCAAGCTGAAGCTCGACGGGGAAAAAGTCATCAGTTCGGAATGCATCATCGGCTACCTGCACCGCGGGGTGGAGAAAATCGGCGAGACCCGCACCTATGCTCAGTTCGCTCCCTACGTGGACCGCACCGACTACGTGGCGGCGGTCTCGAACGGCCTGGGCTATTGCGAAGCGGTGGAAAAGTTGTTGGGCGCAGAAGCGCCGCCGCGAGCGCGTTGGGTGCGCACCATCCTCACCGAGCTGCAACGCATCGCCAGCCACCTGCTCTGGCTGGGCACGCACGCGCTGGATATCGGGGCGATGACGCCGGTCTTCTACTGCTTCCGCGAGCGGGAAGAAATTCTGAAAATCTTTGAGAAGTATTGCGGTGCGCGTCTGACCACCCACGCCTTCCGCATCGGCGGCCTGCTCTATGAAACCTACGACGGTTTTGAAGAAGACGTCAAAAAGTTCTGCCACGACTTCCTGAGTCGAGTGGATGAGTACGAAGAACTGCTGACCGAAAACCGCATCTGGATCCAACGCACCCGGGGCGTGGGCATCCTCACCGCCGACGATGCCATCGCCATGGGCGCCTCCGGCCCGGTCCTGCGCGGCTCAGGCGTCAAGTGGGACATTCGCAGGGCGTTCCCCTACGCCGCCTACGACCAGTTTGAGTTCGACATTCCTGTGGGCGAAAACGGCGACACCTACGACCGCTACCTGGTGCGGATGCAAGAGATGCGGCAATCCCACCGCATCGTCCTGCAGGCCATCGACAGCATTCCTTCGGGGCCGATTGCGGCCCGCATCGGCAAGGTTCTCAAGCCGCCCCCGGGCGAGGTCTATCACTCGATTGAAGCTCCCAAGGGCGAGTTGGGCTACTATATTGTCAGTGACGGCTCCACCCAGCCCTACCGCTTGCGGATTCGTCCGCCCTCGTTTGTGAATTTGCAGGTGTTGGACCAAATGATTCGAGGCTTGCTGATAGCGGACGTGGTGGCTGTGATCGGAACGCTCGACATTGTATTAGGGGAAGTGGACAGGTAATCTCTCGGCTGCGAGGCGCTCGACCGCGAACACATGACGACGCTGCTAGAAATTCTTGATCAACCTCTGGTGCTGGCGCTGATTCGTGTGCTGATTGTCTTCACCGCGCTCTCCTTGATCGTCGCCTATCTCGTCTATGCCGAGCGCAAGATTCTGGCCCACATTCAAGTTCGGCTGGGCCCCATGCGCGTCGGCCCGCACGGACTGCTCCAGCCCATCGCCGATGGGCTCAAGCTCCTGCTCAAAGAAGACATCATTCCGGAAGGCGCCGATCGTGCGGTCTTCTGGCTGGCGCCGGCCATCACCGTGCTGGCTTCCTTCACCGCTTTTTCGCTCATTCCCTTTGCCGACAATTTCTACGTCACCGACGTCAATGTCGGCTTGCTTTTCGTGATCGCCATCTCTTCGCTGGGCGTGCTGGGGATCATCCTGGGTGGCTGGGCCTCCAACAGCCATTACCCGCTGCTGGGGGCGCTGCGCTCCACCGCCCAACTGGTGAGCTACGAGGTGGCGCTGAGCTTCGCGTTGATCAGTGCGATCCTGCTGGCCGGCACCCTCAGCATGAACGGAATCGTCAAGGCCCAGCTCCAGCAAGGCGTGTGGTTCGCGTTCATGCAGCCGGTCGCCTTCTTTATTCTGTTTGTCGCCGCCATCGCCGAAACCAACCGCAACCCCTTCGACCTGCCGGAGGCCGAGTCGGAGCTGGTAGCCGGTTTCCACACCGAGTACAGCGGCTTCCGATTCTCCCTCTTTTTCCTGGCGGAATACGCCGCCATGGTGCTGGTCAGCTCCATTGCCGTTACGCTGTTCCTGGGCGGCTGGCTGCGGCCATTTCCTAATGTGGAGTGGTTGGGCTTTCTGCGTTTTGCTCCGGTGGTAGTTTTTGGAGCGGCGGGGACTTGGTGCTTCCTTCGGTTCTTTCGCTTTCCTACCGGGCGCGAATGGTTCTGGCAGCGCTTGATGCTGTTTGCGCTCGGAGCAGGGGCCGCCGCGGCCGCTCTGGGGCTGCTCTACCCGCCTGTACTGGTGGCCAGTCAAGGCGCCTTCTGGTTTCTCGCCAAGGTCTTCCTCTTCCTCTACGCCTTTATCTGGTTTCGGGGAACCTTCCCCCGCTACCGCTTTGACCAGTTGATGCGTTTGGGTTGGCACTTCATGATCCCGTTAGCCATCGTCAACGTCATCTTTTGCGGCGTGGGGCTGGTACTGAGCTGGGAGCTGGGATGGAACAGGAGCCTCAGCTTATTGTTGGCGTCGGGAGCCACTTTGCTGGTTGCCGCCTGGCTGGCGCGCGAACGGAGTTGAGATTGGAATGACGTTTTACGAAGTCACTTTCTACGTCCTGGCCGTGGTGGCGCTGCTGTCCGCCATTCTGGTCATCACCTGCCGCAACCCGGTGCACAGCGCCATCTTCCTCGTCCTCACCTTGCTTTCGGTGGCGCTGATTTTCCTGCAACTCCAGGCTGAGTTTATGGCCGCCGTTCAGATTATCGTGTACATCGGCGGCATCATGGTGCTCTTCCTGTTTGTGATTATGCTGGTCAATCTCGATGTGGCGGTTCGGCAAGCACCCTACAACCGGCAGCGATGGATCGCTGGCTTCGCTGCGCTGGTGCTCTTGGCCGAATTCACCCTCTTTATTTACCAAGGGCGCGACTGGGCCAAGCTCCCGCCCGCAGCCGCGGAAGCGGTGCAGCCCAATACGGAGCTGATCGGGCGCGCGCTCTTCCAGAACTACATACTTCCGTTTGAGGTCGCCTCCCTGCTGCTGCTGGTGGCGATGGTAGGCGCGGTGTTAATGGCCAAGCAGAGGTAGGAGCGAAAGCGATGGTTCCCACTTGGCACTATCTGGCGTTGGCGGCGGCGTTGTTCACCGTCGGAGTCATCGGCGTGCTTACGCGCCGCAACATCATTATCATTTTCATGTCGCTGGAGCTTATCCTGAACGCCGTCAACATCAACTTAATCGCGTTTGCCCGGCACTGGGGCTCCGTGGATGGCCACATATTCGCTATCTTCATCATCACCGTAGCGGCCGCTGAAGCGGCTGTCGGCTTGGGAATCCTGATCGCTTTCTTCCGCAACCGCGACACTGTCAACGCGGACGAAATCGACTTGCTGAAATGGTGAGACGCTAGGTATGCCCGCTTCGTTCCTGGATGCCGTCTGGTTGGTGCCGGCCCTGCCGCTGCTGGGCGCCTTCCTCATGTTGTTGATTGGCTCTCGCCTGTCCAACAAGATCATTAGTTGGCTCTGCTGCGGCACCATCTTCGGCTCTTTTCTGATTGCCCTCGGAATCTTCCGCGACCTGCTGGGACTGCCCGCCACCGACCGCATCTACGAAAAGATCATCTTCACTTGGTTTCCTGCTATCCCTTACATCACGGACGGCGGCAACGCGGCTAACTTCCAGATTGAATGGGGCTACCTGGTGGACCCGCTTTCTTCCGTCATGATTCTGGTGGTGACCGGCGTCGGCTTCCTGATTCACGTTTACTCCATCGGTTACATGGCCCACGAAGGCGGCTACTACCGCTACTTCGGTTATCTCAACCTCTTCATGTTCATGATGCTCACGTTGGTGCTCTCCAATAATCTGCTGACGATGTTCGTGGGCTGGGAAGGCGTGGGCCTGTGTTCCTACCTGCTGATCGGTTTTTGGTTCCTGAAGAAGAGCGCCTCCGACGCTGGCAAGAAGGCCTTCATCGTTAACCGCGTGGGCGATGCTGGCTTTCTGCTCGGTATTTTCCTTACCATCACAACTTTCGGCACCTTGAGCTTTACGGACATTAACGCGGCGTTGGCCAGCAACGCCTTCGCCGTGGGTGCGCCCGCGATTACGGCCATCACCATGTTTCTTTTTATCGGGGCTACCGGGAAGTCAGCGCAGATTCCGCTCTACGTCTGGCTGCCCGATGCGATGGAGGGCCCCACGCCCGTCAGCGCGCTCATCCACGCCGCCACCATGGTCACCGCCGGCGTGTACATGGTCGCGCGCATGAACGGACTCTACCAGCTCGCCCCTACCACTATGGCGGTGGTGGCGGCGGTGGGAGCCTTGACGGCGCTTTTTGCCGCTTCGATGGCGCTGGTGCAGAACGACATCAAGAAAATCCTGGCCTACTCCACCATCAGCCAGCTCGGCTACATGTTCTTGGCCTGCGGCATGGGCGCTTTTGCCGCCGGCATCTTCCACGTCTCCACCCACGCCTACTTTAAGGCGTTGCTCTTCCTGGGGTCGGGTGCCGTCATTCATGCTCTCTCCGGCGAGCAGGACATTCGCAAGATGGGCGGGCTGTGGAGCAAGCTGCCCGTCACCGGCAAGACCTTCGTCATCGGCGCTTTGGCGATTGCGGGCATCTTTCCGCTGGCGGGTTTCTTCAGCAAGGATGAAGTGCTCTGGCGCACCTTCGCCAACGACGTCGGGCACGGCGACCTGTTTACCAAAATCCTGTGGGGCGTCGCCATGTTTACGGCTTTGTTGACCGCCTTCTATATGTTCCGGTTGGTGTTCGTAACTTTCTTCGGCGTCTCGCGCGTGCCCCAGGAAACCGCGCACCACGTCCACGAGGCTCCGCGTTCCATGACGGTGCCGCTGATGATTCTGGCGGTCCTCTCCGTTGTCGGCGGCTGGGTGGGCATCCCGGCGGCGCTCGGAGGTGGAAACCGCTTTGAACATTTTCTGGCCCCGGTTTTCGCCTCGCACGTCGAGCTTGGCGCTGTTGAGCACGCGCACTCGCTGGAAATCGGTTTGATGGTGTTCTCGGTAGGCGTGGCGGTTTTCGCCATTTGGTTGGCCTACTATTTCTACATCCGCCACACGGAAATTCCCGAGCAGATCGTCTATCGCTTGCCCGGCGTTCATCGGCTGCTGTACAACAAGTACTACGTGGATGAAATCTACGACGCCGTCTTTGTGGAAGGACCGGTACTGGGCAAGAGTTTGGCAACCACTCTGGGCCGGTTCGATTTGAAAGTCATTGACGAGACCGGAGTGGACGGCACCGCTTGGCTCACGCGCTCCATCTCCCGGCTTTCGATTTGGTGGGACACCTGGATAGTGGACGGCGCGGTCAATTCTCTGGGATGGTTGGTTTGGACGTTGAATTGGCCCGCGCGTGTGCTCCAGACCGGCATGGTGCAGCGCTACGCGCTCTGGATGGCCACGGGCATAGTTCTGTTCCTGCTTTACTATGTGCAGCGTTACATTTTGGGCTCCTGACGAGGTGAGATGGTGGTTCCTTCTCCGGAAAACATCCTGAATTGGGTTTTGCTTACGCCCCTGGTGGGCGCGGCGGTACTGCTGCTGATTCCCGGCGGGCGCAAGGACCTGATGCGCTGGTGGGCCAACGGCGTCATGCTGGCCGGTTTCCTGATTTCCTTGCCGCTGGTCTTTTGGTTTGACAAGGAAGCGCCCGGCTTCCAGTTCGAAATCAACAAGGAATGGATCCCGTCCATCGGCGCCCGCTTCCACCTGGGCATCGACGGCATCAGCTTCTTGCTGATTATGCTGGCTACCGTGCTGGGCTTTATTGCCGTGCTTTCCTCCTGGGCGGCCATTCAGGAGCGCGTGCGCGAATACTACATCATGTTCATGCTGCTCCAGACCGGCATGCTGGGCGTCTTCATGTCGCTCGACTTCTTCCTCTTCTACGTTTTCTGGGAAGTCATGTTGGTGCCGATGTATTTCATCATCGGCGTTTGGGGACACGGCCGCAAACTCTACTCTGCCATCAAGTTCTTCCTCTACACCCTGGTGGGCTCGGTTTTCTTGCTGCTCGGCATCCTGGCGCTCTACTTCTTCCACGGCGACTCTACCGGCATCTAC
>JACZYA010000044.1 GCA_022571295.1 Acidobacteriota bacterium
GGCGGCCAGCCGGCGGCGTGCAGGGAAAATTTTCTCCGGGCGCAAGCCCGATGCCATCACCTTCACCAGCTCCTCCACGGTGCGAAACTTCCTGGCACTGGTAGGACGGCAAAAAGCGCGGCGCCTGCTCGACGGCGTGGCGGTGGCGTGCATCGGGCCAGTCACCAGCCGCACGGCGCGCGCGCTGGGCCTGCGGGTGGCGGTGGAAGCCCGCCACTACACCATTCCGGGTTTGGCGCAGGCGCTCGCGCGCTACTTCCGGAACGCCACCCGGAACCGCCGCAGCGGAAAGCTCCGCCGCTAGTCCGCCCCGCTCGGCGTACCGTTTTTCCCCGGCCTACATTTTCGGTTGGTAAGTAGGCTCGCCCCAGTAAGCCTTGCGCGTGTGCTCGCGCAGCACCCAGGAACGCCCGTCGGACGACTCCATCTTCAACAGCGTGTGCGGCACGGCTTTCTCAAACCACCACGTCTGCTCAATCTTTTCCCAGGCAATCCGCACCTTCCACGCCGCCAGACGACCCGCCCCGGTCTCGACCATCTCTTCACCAACCACGCCGATGGTAGCTTGGACGAACTCCGGCGTCCGCCGGAGGCTGTTGGAAATCAAGCTGGGCAACAGGCGGCGCTTGAACTCCAATCCAAGCTCGAAGCGGAGACTGCGCAGCACGAGCGGCAGTTGATCTTCCAGCAAGTCGCCGGGCCGCAGGTCGAGCGGGCGGCTGGCGTCGCCTTGGCCGTCGAAGTAGGAGTGCGAAACCAACTGCGGCGTTGCCCCCCAGGTCGTGACTTCCTTGAAAGTGTTGCCGCACCACTCCTGGCTGCCCAGCGTGAGCTTGACCAGCGCGGTGGGGTCGTCGCGGCGCACAAACACACTCGCCATAAAATGGTACGGGTAGTTGTCGGTCCAATAACTGTGCACGGCGTTGAGCTTGAGCACAGGAAAGGTGTCCTTGCCCTCAAAGGGCGGGTCAGCCTTCACGTAATGCTGCCGGCCAAAGTCTTCCTTCACCACAATGAAGACCGCCTGGTAGGACTCGACCTTGCCGTACTGCGGGCGGCGGGCATCGTAGAGCGCCACCTCGGCGCGGCCGTCGTCCCAGAGCGAGTCGCGCGACCAGGAAAAATCGTACACCCGCGCCGTCTCGGTCGCCGAGGTTGACGCCAGCGCAGTCGTCTCCTCCCGCGGCACCGCCGAGCAGGCCGCCACTGCGCTAATCAATAGAGCTAAAAGAAAAACCCGACTCGACATGTGATTCCTCCTACCATCTCACCTCTGCTAGAATTGCCATTCTAATCCCGATTAAAAACGCTGCCCAGGAGGATTCGATGCACCCATGGCTATCGAGGCTCACCCTTGTGCTGGTTTTTTCTGCGACCGCCTTTGCAACCGAAGCTCCCGACCCGGCGACGGAAGCCCTGGCCGGTGTGCGCGCCTATCGCCAGGCGCACGCCGCCGAGATTGTGAACGAGTTGGTGTCGTTCCTCCGGCTGCCCAACGACGCTACCAACGTGGCCGACATCGCGCGCAACGCCGAAGCGCTCAAGAAGATGATGGAGCGACGCGGCATCCGCACGGAAATCCTCCCCACCGATGGCGGCCGCCCGGTGGTGTTCGGCGAGCTGAGAGCCGCCGGGGCGGACACGACCATTCTCTTCTACTGCCACTACGACGGGCAGGCGGTGGACCCGAGCCACTGGCACTCGCAGCCCTATGAGCCGGTGCTGCGCGCGGGCTATCCGCAGGGACCCGGCGCCGATTGGAGCACCGTTCCCTTCCCGGCTGACGGCCGCTTCCAGGACGATTGGCGACTATTCGCGCGCTCGGTGGCCGACGACAAGAGCCCGATTGTCGGACTGCTGGCGGCGCTGGATGCGCTGCGCGCCCAGGGGTTGAAACCGCGGGTGAACTTGAAATTTTTCTTTGAGGGCGAAGAGGAGCAAGGCTCGCCCAATCTGGCTCGGTTCATTGCCGAACACAAACAGAAGCTGACGGCGGATCTATTAATCATCGCCGACGGCCCCGTGCACCAGAGCGGGCGCCCGACGGTGTTCTTCGGCCGCGGCATCATGACTCTGGACTTGACCGCCTACGGCCCCACCGAGCACCTCCACAGCGGCCACTACGGCAACTGGGCTCCGAACCCCGCCTTTCGTTTGGCGGAGCTGCTGGCGTCCATGAAAGACCGTCAGGGACGAGTGACCATCGCCGGCTACTATGACGATGTGGTTCCGCTCACCGCCAGCGAACGGCGCGCGCTGGCGGAGATTCCGCCCATCGAGCTGTCCTTGCAGCAACGCTATGGCATCGGCGAACCCGACGGCGGCGGCAAAAGTCTGCAAGAACTAATCAACCTCCCTTCGCTCAACATCCGCGGTCTGCACAGCGGCTGGGTGGGCGCGGACGCCCGCACGATTGTGCCGCGAACGGCCACGGCCGCGATTGACGTGCGCCTGGTGAAAGGAACCGAGTTCCAGCGCATGTATGAAAAGATTATGAACCACATTCGGCGGCAGGGCTGGCACATAGTTGACCGGGAGCCCACCCAGGAAGAACTGGTAAGCAATGCGCGGGTGATCAAAGTCGTGCGGCTCGACGGCTACAACTCCATGCGCACGCCCATGAACTTGCCCATCGCCCAGCGGTTGATTCGCACCGTCGAGCGCGCGACCCAGGGTGCAGTAGTAAAGCTGCCTACGCTGGGCGGCAGCGGCCCGCTCTCCTACTTCGAGGACTTGGGCATTCCCAGCGTCGGAGTACCCATCGTCAACTTTGACAACAATCAGCACGCGCCCAACGAGAACCTGCGGCTGGGACATTTCTTCCAGGGAATCGAAATTCTGGCTTCAATTCTATTGTGGGAGTGAAGAGCCCGCGAAGATTAGAGCTTAAAGAGCTCGCGCAGGCGGCGCGTCTGTGCGCGACTGACTTGAATCTCGCTGGCGCGGCGGTCCTTCATGCGCAGCAGGTAGCTGGACTTGAACCACGGCACGACTTCCTTGATGTGGTTGATGTTGACTAGATAGCTGCGGTGGACGCGCCAGAACCGCTCCGGATTGAGAGCCGCCTGCAACTCTTCCAGCGTGCGGTAGTTGGACGTGCCTTCCGAGTCGCGCGCAAAAATGGTGATGATCCCGTCCTCGATGGTGGCATACACCAATTCGTCGCTGTCGATGATGGACAGCCGCTGCTGATTCTTGAGCAGCAGCTTGACGGGAGAGGGAGCCTGCGCGGGTTCCAACCGGTTGAGCAGCGCTTCGATGCGCTCGGTCCGTCCCTGGTTTGATTCCAAGGACTTCCGCGCCCGCGCCACCGACTTGCTCACACGGACCTTGTCGAACGGTTTCAACAAGTAGTCCACCGCGTTGACTTCAAACGCCTGCACCGCGTACTCATCATAGGCGGTCGCGAAAACGATGTGCGGCAGCCGAACTTTCTTGCCCATCAATTTTTTGATCAACCCGAAACCGTCCAGGCCCGGCATCTGCACGTCGAGGAAGATCAAGTCCGGCGAAGTTTGCTTGATCAGATTGAACGCTTCCAGGCCGTTGCGGGCTTGGCCAATCACGTTCACTTCCGGAATGCCTTTCAGAAGATAAGCCAGTTCGTCGCGCGCCGGCTTTTCGTCGTCTATGATGAGAGCGGAGACTTGCCCTTCCATCTTTGCCATCCTGCACCGAGAACCGCCGGCGGAATCGCGCCGGATCGAGAGAAACTCAGTATAGTGGGCGCAGCCGGAGAGCGTCAACTCAGAATCGAAAGTCGCAACCCCGGATGCAGGCACTAGAATAGGCCAGCAATGAAAAACAGAAACAAAAGGCAGGCGCGCGTAAAAACCAGCCGCGTGGTCTATCACGGCAAGCTATTCCGTGTCCGCCGCGAGGTGGTGGAGGAGCCCGCGCTTCCCGGCGGACGGAAGTCCCGGCAACGCGAGGTGCTGCGAGAAATCGTCGAGCACCACGGGTCGGTGGCCGTGCTTCCGGTACTGCCCAACGGGCGCGTACTGCTGGTCCGGCAATATCGCCACGCGGCGCGCGCCTTCTTGTGGGAGTTGGTGGCGGGACACATCGAACCGGGTGAAAACCCCTTGACGGCAGCCCGACGCGAGCTGCGCGAGGAAACCGGCTACTCCGCGCGGCACTTCCAACGCATGACGGAGTTCTTTCCGAGCCCAGGCTTCCTAAACGAAAAATTGATCCTCTACCGGGCCACCGGCTTGCAGGCGGGACAACCCCGACCGGAAGACGATGAAGCTCTGGAGGTGCGCGCCTTCGGATTACCCGAATTGCACCGCATGATCCGACGGGGCAAGCTGCGCGACGCCAAAACCCTGGTGGGAATCTTGCTGCACGCACGCAGCAGCAGAAGCGGACGAAAAACTTGACTTGTGGAAAGATTGCAGATTAACTCTCACCTGAGCTGCCGCAATTCGAGGTGATCTATGGCGAATAAGACGGTGTTTGCCCTAGCCACTGTGATGCTGGTGCTGTCTTTCCTGGTGAGCCACTTCGAGCGCTTTTTCTTCACTCTCAACTTCCTGGAGTCGCTTATTTACCTGGCCATCCTGCTCCTGCTGTTCTATGGCCTGGAGGAATGGGCCTACGCCGTTGGCATAGCAGCGCCGGTCTTTTGGATGGCCCTCGCCTGGGCCGGGGGTCTGCTGGGAGGAAGCCTGGGCGAATTTGCCCGGACCGTCAGCGGCGGTGGAGTGCAAAGCCCCACTCGGTTTCTGGGTATTTTGGTTTTCGTCGGGGCAGTGCTGTTGTTCCTGGCCTGCGCCCACGCTTTCCGGCGCGATGTGTGGGGGACGCAGGGTGCGCTGCGCGTCCTCCTGGGCGGCGTGCTGGCGGTGGGATTGTACTACGCGCTGCTGACCTACATCTATCTCAATATGGCGCGTCCCACCGGCGACATACCGGCAAGCTAGAAGGAACTTGACAGTTGCGACCACACTTTACAATAAGCGGCTGTTCGTTCGGTTTTGGGTTAATGTCTGAAAATGGGTAGGTGAAATCGGCCAGCAAGCTCGGGAGAGCGCTGGCCTTTTTGTTTGCCCATCGGGGCTGGGCGAGACCCCGCCGCAGAGCGAACGACGAAGCAAAGCAAAAGCAACTCCCAAGGAGGTAGGTCCGTTGAGAGTGCAGGGTCGAGTCAAGTGGTTCAACAATTCCAAAGGCTACGGGTTCATCGGCCGGGATGACGGCGGGGACGTGTTTGTCCACTACAGCGCCATCAAGGACGATGGGTTCCGCAGCCTGCAGGAAGGCGATTTGGTGGAGTTTGAGATCGTAGAGGGCCAGAAGGGCCCCCAAGCCGCAGAGGTCGCCAAGGTCCCCTCCTAACGCGAGCCCCGCTACAAGAGTTCCCAGAGCCTCTTAGTTCCGCGGGGGAGCTTTTTCCTTTTCCCCTCCCCTAGGAGTAGAATTCCCCCATGCCGGATTGGTTTCCTGCGAGGAAGCGATGACGAACCGGGACGTTGCCAGAATTCTGCGCGAGACAGCGCAGTTGCTGGAAGTGGAGGGCGCGCAGATCGGCCGCCACCGCAGCTACGAGCGCGCCGCGCAGCAGATCGAAACCCTGGCAGAGCCGGTGGCGCAACTGGTCGAAGAGAAACGGCTGCGGGAAGTGCCCGGCATCGGCGAACGGATGGAGGAGCACATCGGCGAAATCCTTGGGACCGGGAAATTCCGCACCCACCAAAAACTGCTGAAGAAGTTCCCGCCGGAAATCCTCGACATGCTGCGCCTGCAAGGGCTCGGGCCGAAAAAAATTGCTTTGCTCTGGAAGAAGTTCAAAGTGAAAACGGTGGCCGACATCGCCAAGCTGGCGCGGGACCAAAAGCTGCGCGGCTTGGCCGGCTTTGGCGAGAAGACCGAGCAGAACATTCTGAAGGCGGTGGCCGCCTTCCAGCAATTTGCCGGGCGCTTCCACCAACACAAAGCCGAAGAAGCAGCGGAAAAGCTGATCGCCTACATCGAGAAGCTGGGCAAGAAGGTGGAGCGCGTCACCGCCGCCGGTTCGCTGCGCCGCGGGCGGGAGACCATCGGCGACCTCGACCTATTGGTGCTTTCCACCGACGCCGAAGCAGTCAGCCGGCACGTGCTCGCCTACCCCGAGGTTGCCGAAAAACTGGCCCGCGGCGAAAACAAGGTCAGCATCAAGCTGACCAACAGGATGCAGGTGGACGTCCGCATTCTGGAGAAGAAATCCTACGGCGCAGCGCTGGTGTACTTCACTGGCTCCAAACCCCACAACATCGAGCTGCGGCGCATCGCGCGGGAGAAGGGCTGGACGCTCAACGAGTACGCGCTCACAACCCTCAAGAGCGGCAAGTGGGTGGCCGGGCGCACCGAGGAGGAAGTTTACAAGAAGCTCGGGCTGGTCTGGATTCCGCCCGAGCTGCGGGAAAGTGCCGGCGAAGTGGAAGCGGCCGCCGGGGGGCGCCTGCCGCGCTTGGTTGAGCTGGCCGACATCTGCGGCGACCTCCAAATGCACACCACCGAAAGCGACGGCAAGAACTCCATCGAAGAGATGGCGGCAGCGGCGCGCGCGCGCGGCTACGAATACATCGCCATCACCGACCACTCCAAAGCCGTCACCGTCGCCAACGGCATGGACGAAAAGCGCGCCCTGGCCCACGCGCGGCGCATCCGCCAAGCGAGCAAGAAACTCGACCGCTTCCGCATCCTGGCGGGCGTTGAAGTGGACATCCTCAAGGACGGCCGCCTCGACCTCAACGACGAAGTGCTGGCGCAGCTCGACGTTGTGGTCGGCTCGATACATTCCTACATGAACCTGGAACCAGCGGAGATGACCGAGCGACTACTGGCGGCGATCGAGAACCCGCACCTGAAAATCCTCGGCCACCCCACCGGGCGGCTGCTGCTGCGGCGCGAACCCTACCACTACGACCTGGAGAAAATTCTCAGCGCTTGCAAGAAGCGCGGCGTGGCGGTGGAATGCAACGCCTTCCCAGACCGTCTCGACCTGCGCGACGTTGACCTGCGCGCCGCCCGCGAGCGCGGCGTCAAAGTGGTGATCTCCACCGACGCGCATTCCACCACGCACCTGCCTTACATGAAGTACGGCGTGCGCACCGCCCGCCGCGCCTGGCTCAACAAGAACGATGTACTCAACACACTTCCGCTGGACCGGTTTCTGAAAGCCCTGCGGCCGTCCCCTTAAACCGTCACCACCTCTGCCCCGCGCTAGAAACTAGCTTATAAATACCGAAGTCAGCGATTACGTTGGCAGAGGAATGACCTCAGGGACTAAAGAGTCTGTGTGACAACTGAGCTCTTATGCCCCCAGCGGCTAAAGCCGAGTTAATAAGGCGGAGCTTACGGCACGGCTCCCTCGACTTCGCTCGGGACAAGTGCCGCCGTACCCTGACGAAAGATCCGAACAGACTACTCATGAGATGGCTACTACAAGAAAACAGTTTGCACACGCTCCTACCGGAATTGACTCTCCGCCATTCTCTCGATAAACTTTGCGCGCGTTCGGAGCGACAGCAGCTCAGATGACTGGCGGGTGCAACTCCCGAAGGGAGGCGAGGATGGTCACAAACGGATCTGCCGAGAAATACTGGGCACGGTTGGAGGACAAGGTAAAAATCTTCGGCGTGGAACTGCGCCAACGCCAGGTCAATTCTGAGACAAAAACTTTCGAGCCCGAAGTTGCGCTGATCGGCCAGAGCCAAACCAAAACGCTTGTCCTTCCCCAAAGCTGGATGGAAGCGTGGATTGATCGCAACGACACGAAGAGCGAAATACACGTGGGAACCGCCGTGCGAGACATGGCCCAGAAACTCCGCTCCGCCTGAACCGAGGCAACCCACAACCGCCGCACCTTTCGTGGCCGCCGTCGCCGCGAGTCTTGGTTTCCCTTCCCCCCACAGAATGCATCCCCACCGGGTGACGGGGCATCGAACCGAGTTGCTGTGCTATAGTTGGAACCATGAAGATCGATCACGATCGCCGCACCGAACCCCGCCACCAAGTGCAGCCCCTAAGTGTGGAATTCCCCGACCTCCAACCCCAGGTGCGCAACCTTTCCCTTTCCGGCCTCTATATTGAGGACCCGCGCCCCTTTCCCCGCGGACGCATCGTGCGGCTGAAAATCTGGCTGGGCGACCAGGAAAGCATCATCGTCCGCGCCATGGTCCGTCGAGTGGATGAAGGCGCGGGGATGAGTTTGGAGTTTGTCGAGATCGACAACGCCGGCCGCCAGCGCCTGCGCTCCTTCCTCGGCCCCGACGCCGACACCGACGACCTCTTATCTCGCTGAACCGCCACCCACCCCGCAACTACATAGGGTCAGTGATTGCCCGCCCTAGACGTTATCGAGAACCCCGGCCAACTGGCGTTGCTCTTTCTGGCGCTGCGACGGCGGGTTCCTTCTGGCACAAGAAAACTTTCACCGCAGAGGTACAGAGAACAGAGGGGAAAGGTCGGCCCACCATAGCACCTCTTAGCTAAGCAGGCCAGCCCTTAGCTAAGTGGCCCCCTAATGACTTGCAAAAATGGGAGGCTTAGCCGATGATAGCAGGCTGCCTATCGGCTACCCTTATTGCCAGTCGCACTCATTGAAAGGCCCGTAAGGCAAGGCAGACCAGCAAATTGCTGCTGCGGTAGGAAATCCGGAGGAGGGAGTAAAAGTTCATGCGTCGTCCTTCTAAGATTGCGCCCGCCAAGGGCAAGCTGGGCGTGCTGACGCCCGGCATGGGTGCCGTCACCACCACATTTATCGCCGGCGTGGAGTTGATCCGTCAGGGCAAGGCCACCCCCATCGGCTCGCTCACGCAAATGGGAACCATCCGGCTGGGCAAGCGCACCGAAAATCGCATCCCCCAAATCAAGCAGTTTATTCCGCTGGCAAAGTTGGACGATATCGTGTTCGGCGGGTGGGACATCTTCTCCGACAACGCCTACCACGCCGCCACCAAAGCCGGCGTCCTCGGTCCGGAGCACCTCCAGCAGGCGCGTCCGCTGCTCCGCTCCGTCAAACCGATGAAGGCGGTCTTCGACAAAAACTACGTCCGCAAGCTCGACGGCACGCACGTCAAGAAAGCCAAGACCAAGTGGGACCTGGCACAGAAACTCCAGGAAGATATCGAAAACTTTCGCGCGCGCAACAAAGTCAACCGGCTGGTGATGGTCTGGTGCGGCTCCACCGAAGTCCACCTAACCGCCAACCGCGTCCACCGCGACCTGCGCAGCTTCGAAAAAGCACTCAAGGCGAACCACGAAGCCATCGCCCCCTCCATGATTTACGCCTACGCCGCCCTCCAGCGGCGCGTGCCGTTCGCCAACGGCGCACCCAATCTGACCGTGGACATCCCCGCCCTGCAAGAGCTGGCGCAGCAAAAGAAAGTCCCCCTCGCCGGCAAAGATTTCAAAACCGGGCAGACCCTGATAAAAACCATCTTCGCCCCGGGACTGAAGTCGCGCATGCTCGGGCTGAGCGGCTGGTTCTCCACCAACATCCTCGGCAACCGCGACGGCGAGGTGCTCGACGATCCCTCTGCGTTCAAAACCAAAGAGGTGTCCAAGCTGGGCGTGCTGGAGCACATCCTGCAACCCAAGGTCTATCCCGAACTCTACGGGAACTTCTACCACAAGGTGCGCATCAATTATTACCCGCCCCGCGGCGACAACAAGGAAGGCTGGGACAACATCGACATCTTCGGCTGGCTCGGCTATCCCATGCAAATCAAGATTGACTTCCTCTGCCGCGACTCCATCCTGGCCGCGCCCATCGTGCTCGACCTTGTTCTCTTTCTCGACCTAGCCCAGCGCGCCGGCCTGCGCGGCATCCAGGAATGGCTGAGCTTCTACTTCAAGTCGCCCATGCACGGCCCCGGCCTCTACCCCGAACATGACCTCTTCATCCAACAGATGAAACTCAAGAACACGCTGCGTTGGATCAAGGGCGAACGCCTCATCACCCACCTCGGCACCGAATACTACGACTAATCTCATTCCCCTCCGTCCTGGTGGCGCGAATATTCCTGCCTGCGAGTTTCGTCGCTCCTGAACTTTGATGTGGGAACTGGAAGGAACTACGGCACGGCCGCAGTTGTGGTGAGTGAACTTTTCTCGATTCCGGCGGGAACAGCGTGGAGAGACGTGCTCGTGGTGGGCTGCACCCAATCCAGTAGAGACCGGCGCGCTTCCTGCGGAACGATTTCCCAATTATGATCAACGTTGGTTTCAACCGTGAGCCGCGACAACAAGTAATCAATGATTGCTTCGCGGACCTGTTTCTTCGCGCGCCCCACAATTTTGGCGTGGCGCAGCATCTCGTAGCCTCCGCCCCCCGACCAGCGGTAGCTGTTCAGCGCCAGCGTGAGCTGGCGCGCAGGATCAAGCGCAGCACCCTCAAAGCGCAAGTCCGCGATCCGCTCGCCCGGCGGCCGCGACAAGTCAATCTTGTAGGTGACGCCTTGCGCCATATCGAAGTTGTAGCCCCAACCGGAAAACGGCGTCGCGTCCTCCGGCCACGGGTAGGTCGCAAAGCTGCGGGCGGAATACTCCAACGCGTCTTTGAGTTGCCGTCCGGTGATCTCCACGGTGAACAGTTTGTTCTCGTAGAAATACAAACTATAAACGTCGCGCAGCGTGACCGGGCCGGCCGCCCAGCGGGTGCGCGTCGAGAACAACGACGCCAGCGATACCTGCGCCCCCGTCGCGTGCAATTGCGCCCGGTGGATCAGCTCTACCATCGCGTGGTCTTCGATGCGCCCGCTGCGCGCGTCGAGGTCTTCCCCCAGCTCAGCCACCACCGTGCTCAGGTAGCGCTCCGTCTGCTGGTGGGCGGCGCGCGTCAACTCCAGAATTTTCGGGTCGGCCGGAATCGAGGCGTCCATCGGAACCAGCTGGCTCTGCCTGTCCACGATGCGCCAGCCTTGGTTGTCGCGGGCCAGCGTCAACTCCACCTCCGCCACCGACCGCGCCCAGTTCTTGGGCTGCACCAGCAGCGCTCCGTTCACGACCTTTCCGGCAAGCTCGCGGTGCGAATGACCGAAGAAAATTACATCAATGCCCGGCACCTGCTCGGCCAAATCCCACACGTGGTTTTCTTCCGGATAGACGTTCTCCACCGGCGCACCGGTCTCCGCATCGCGCCCCAAGCCGGAATGAATCAGCACCACAACCACATCCGCCTTCCGGCGCAGTTGCGGAACCAGCTTGCTCGCCACCTCGACCGGATCGCGAAATTCGTAGCCCACGAGGTGCTCGGGCGGATCCCAACGCGGGATCGAAGACGTTACCAACCCGAGCAGCGCCACCCGCACCCCGCCCACCCGGCGAATGACGTAGGGCTTAAAGTCCCGCAGCCGGTCGTGATAGGTCGAGACGACGTTCGCGCCCAGGATGGGAAACCGCGCTTCTTCCTTCAGCCGCCACAAGGTGTGCAGACCGAAGTTCCATTCATGGTTGCCGATGGCCATGGCGTCGTAACCCATGGCATTCATCGTCGCCACCACCGGATTCGGTTCTTCGGCGTGCTTCTCGGCAGCGAGGTAAGCCAGCGGTGTGCCCTGGAAGGTATCGCCGCAATCCACCAGCAACGTGTTCGGTTGCCGGGCTCGCACTTGACGAACGTAAGTCGAAACTTTGGCCAAGCCGCGCTCGGCGTTTTGTCCTTGCAGGTAGTCGTAGGGCCAAACGTTGCCGTGAACGTCCGTGGTAGCCAAGATGGTCAGAGCGACCCGTTCGGCGCTTTCCTGCCCGCACGTGACAGGCGCAGCGGCCAGCAACAGCGCCAGCCAGACTACGCCCGCACAAACACTTCCTGGGCGGCGCACCCTGCGGGTCTCTTTCTCAATCTTCATCAGCTAGGTGGGAAACACTGGACGAGAACGGCGGCGACCTCTTCGAGCGCTGCCAAGCTCGTGCGCGTGAAATCGGCGCCGGAGGCAGCGGGAGTTGTTCCCTTGCGCGAGACCTGGATGGCGCCAACCACCTTGTCTCCGGCCCGGACGGGCACACTCATGATTTTCTGAATGGGCTCCCCCTGCTGGTCGCTGAGCCGAACCGCCTCAAAAACGGTGTGGTGCCTCGCGCCAGAAAAACTATTGAGGAACTCCGCTCTGGCGTCGCGCACCGTGCGTACCGCCAAGGAAGTCGTGCTGCTCAGTGGAATCGTACCCACACGAGCCAGCGTCTCCGGCACCACGAACTCGAGCAGATTCTCCGCCGGCAAGAGACGCAGAATGGCTACCTCTTCCAGCTTTACTCCAAAACTCTTGGCGATGGCTCCGGCTATCTGTTTCCCCAGCGCCAAGTCAAGCGTCTGCTTGTTCTTGACCATCGCAGCCACCACCCGGGCCGCGTCAGATTTCGCTTCCGCCATCGGCTTACTCTCCTCCCGGCCGGCAGGCTCCGAAATCGAACCGGACTCTCATAACCGCGAAATACCCCATCGCCACCTCGGCCCGCTAGCGCCGCCCCAGCAGGATCGCTTTTTTCACTTCCCCGATGGCGCGCGTCACCTCAATGCCGCGCGGGCAAGCCTCGGTGCAGTTGTAAATCGTTCGGCAGCGCCACACGCCGTCCCGGTCGCCCAGCAGTGCCAAGCGCTCCTCCGCCGCCTGGTCGCGGCTGTCAAAAAGAAATCGGTGCGCGTTGACGATGGCGGCTGGGCCCACGTAGTCCGGGTTGGACCAAAAGGACGGACAGGAAGTGGTGCACGCGCCGCAGAGAATGCACTTGGTGGTGTCGTCGAACTTCGCGCGCTGCTCGGGACTCTGCAAGCGCTCGTTCGCCGGCGGCTCACCGTCAGCGATCAGGTACGGTTGAACCGAGCGGTACTTCGCGAAAAAACCTTCCATTTCCACAATCAAGTCCCTAACCACCGAAAAACCGCGCATCGGCTCAATCGTGATGCGTGCTCCCAGCTCCTTGACCAGCACCTTGCACGCCAGCCGGTTGCGGCCGTTGATGAGCATGGCGTCCGACCCGCAGACGCCGTGCCCGCACGAGCGCCGGAAAGCCAGGGTGGAATCCTGGTGCCACTTGACCGCGTGCAGCAAATCCAGCACCCGGTCAGTGGGCTCCGCCTCGACTTCATACTCGGCCCAGTACGGCTCGCGGTCCCGCCCCGCCTCAAACCGCTTCACCCTGAGTGTGATCTTCATGTGTCCACCGCTGTGCTACTGGTTCAGTACTTGCGCTCCTTGGGTTGGAACCGGGTAATGGTGACCGGCTTGTACTTCAACTCAACGCCGCCGCCGGCGGTTCGGTAGGCCAGCGTATGCTTCAACCAATTCTGGTCATCGCGCTGCGGAAAATCCTCGCGGAAGTGCGCCCCCCGGCTTTCCTGCCGCGCCAAGGCACCGGCGACCGTTACCTCGGCGGTGTCCAGCAGAAAACCCAGTTCCAGCGCTTCCACCAAGTCGGTGTTGAATACCCGGCTGCGGTCCTGGACGCGCACCTGCTGATACCTTTGCTGCAACTCGCGCACGCGGTCAAGAGCCTGGACCAAATTGTTAGCGGTGCGGAAGACGGAGGCTTTCTCCATCAACTCCTGTTGCAGCTCCTCGCGCACGACAGCGGCTGACTCTTCGCGCCCACCACCGCCGCTCCCCTCACGCAAACGTGCGATCCGCGCCTCCGCCTGTTCGGCCGGCTGCGGCGGCAAGGCTGGAAATTCACTCTCGGCCACGTAGCGCGCCATGTCCCGCCCCGAGCGCCGCCCGAATACCAGGATGTCCACCAGCGAGTTTGTCCCCAAGCGGTTGGCCCCGTGCACCGAAACGCAGGCGCACTCGCCCGCCGCATACAGACCCGGCAGCACCGTATTCTTTTCGTCCACCACTACTCGCCCCAACACATCGGTCGGGATGCCGCCCATGGCGTAATGGGCGGTGGGCTGCACCGGAATCAGCTCCTCAATCGGGTCAATGCCCAGATAAGTACGGACGAAGTCGGTAATATCGGGCAGCTTAGATTCAATCACGTCGCGGCCCAGGTGGCGCAGGTCGAGATGAACATACCGCTTGCCGTCAACGCCGCGCCCCTCGCGCAATTCCTGCGCAATACATCGCGAAATAATGTCACGCGGCGCCAAGTCCAGCATCGTAGGCGCATACTTTTCCATGAAGCGCTCGCCGCGCCCGTTGAGCAGCTTTCCGCCTTCGCCGCGCGCCCCTTCTGTGATCAGAATTCCCATCTTGTAAATTCCGGTGGGATGGAACTGGAAAAATTCCATGTCTTCCAGCGGCACACCTGCCCGCAACACTACCGCCATGCCGTCGCCGGTGAGGGCGTGCGCGTTGGAAGTGGTCTGGTAAACGCGGCCGTAGCCGCCGGTGGCGAACAGCACTGCCTTGGCGTGGAACACGTGCAGTTGCCCGTCGGCAATCGAGAGCGCCACCACCCCTGCCGTGCGCCCACCCTCCATCAATAAATCCACCACCAGGTATTCGTCGAAGAACCGCATCCCATGTTTGATGGACTGCTGGTAGAGAGTTTGCAGGATCATGTGCCCGGTGCGGTCGGCGGCGTAGCAGGAGCGCCGCACCGGCCCCTTGCCTTCTCCACGGGTATGGCCGCCGAAGCGGCGCTGGGCAATCTTGCCTTCCGGCGTGCGGCTGAAAGGCAGGCCCCAGTGCTCCAATTCGTACACGGTTTCCACCGCTTCCCGGGTCAAAATTTCCGCCGCATCCTGGTCAACCAGGTAGTCCCCGCCCTTGACGGTGTCGAACATGTGCCATTCCCAGTGGTCCTCTTCGTGGTTGCCGAGCGCCGCCCCGATGCCGCCCTGGGCCGCGCCGGTGTGGGAACGAATAGGGTAGAGCTTGCTGAGAACAGCCACGTCCCGCCCGACCAAGTTGCCCGCCGCCATCAGTCCGGCGCCGCCGGCGCCGACGATGACCGCCTCGTGCTTGTGATAGATGGGAGACTCTGCCACCGTCAACTCCCCGGATGCCAGGCGAGGACCACGTAGGTGCCGGCGGTGAAGCACACCAAGGTCAACGCGTAGAGTCCCACCAGAATGAGTATCCGCCACCCGGACCGCTGCAGGTAGTCATCCACGACCACGCGCAACCCGTTCATCCCATGCACCAGCGCCAACATCAACAGAAACCAGTCGTACATCCGCCAGAGGGGATTCTCGAAACGAGCGACGACAAAGGAGAAGTCAATCTCATCCACGTTGTGGATGAGATGCATGATCGCCAGGTGCCCCAGCACCAGAAACAACAGCGCCACGCCCGACACCCGCATGAACAACCACGCGTAGAGTTCCACTCCGCTGGTGGGACGCGGATGCCCGCCGGCTGCGCTCAATTCCGCCACCGCCTCCTCCTCAGAACAACGGCTTCAACATCACGTACGCGCTGGGTACGAATACCAGGACAAACACAGCCACCACCCCATAAAAGAACTGCCGCTGGCGGCCGCTCCACTCGGGGAAGAAATCCAAAATCGTGATGCGGATGCCGTTGAGGGCGTGGAACAGCACCGCCGCCGCCAACCCAACCTCACTCACCCGGAAAAGCGGATGGCGGTAGAGAGCCATGACCTTGTCGTAGGTTTCCGGGCCAAACACGATCACAAACGTGTCCAGGATGTGGATCACCAGGAATAACAGAACGCCCAACCCGGTGAACCGGTGCAGGATCCATGCCCACTGGCCTTCGCCGCCCCGGTACATTCCTCCTCCTTCGGTTGGACTTGCTTGGCTATCGCTTCACGTCAGGCTGGCGGAGGCTGATATCGAAGCAGCGCTAGCACTTTCCGGAGTCAGGAAAAACCCTCTGCTGCTCCCACAACTCTTTCCCAGCCTGTGCGCCGAAAGTATTTTTTCCGTGCGCGCACCCATCCTAGCATCGTGCTGCGCGCTTTGGCAACATTACCCTCGCGCAAACAACCACCCACAAGAACCACTTTTCCCTTGATTTTCCGGGCGGAATTCGATTTCATGCTTCCCTTACCCTGCTTCTGCATCCAAAATGGAACACGAGGTCAATAGATGAATCACAACAAACTACGCGCAATCTTGTTAGTGGCAACTTTTCTGGTTTCTCCGGCTCTCCTCAGCTCTCTGTCTGCGATGAGTGATGACGACGTCAGTCCACGTGTCGCCGAGCTGCACCGCCGCGCCATTGTCGTCGACACGCACATCGACACACCCATGCGGCTGCTGGACGAAGGTTTTGACCTCGCGCCCCGTGACGCTCTCGGCCATATCGACATTCCGCGCATGCGCGAAGGCGGGCTGGACGCGGCCTTCTTCTCCATCTGGGTGGACCCGCGCAAGTACAAAGACGATGGCGCCGTCGAGCGCGCCTTGCAACTCATCGCCACCGTCTATGAGCAGGTGGAGCGCCACCCCAACGACCTGTTGCTGGCCCGCACCGCCGGCGACATCCGCCGCGCCCACCGCGAGGGAAAGATCGCGCTACTGATGGGCCTCGAAGGCGGCCATCCCATCGAAGACAACTTGCGCATCCTGCGCACCTACGCCGAACTCGGCGTGCGCTACATGACGCTGACGCACTCCATCAACAACAACTGGGGCGACAGCTCCACCGACGAGCCTGTGCACAACGGCCTGACCGATTTTGGAAAGCAGGTGGTGCGTGAGCTGAACCGCCTGGGCATCATCGTGGACATCTCCCACGTTTCCGACAAAGCTTTCTACGATGCTCTTGAAGTCACCCAAGCCCCGGTCATCGCCTCCCATTCCTCCTGCCGCGCGTTGGTGGGAATCCCCCGCAACATGAGCGACGACCTGCTGCGCGCCCTGGCCAAGAACGGCGGCGTTGTCCAGATTGCCATGGGGTCTTGGTTCGTTGTACCCGAATACGATCCTTTTACGGCTACGGACGAGATGAAGGAATGGCGCGCCGAGCGAGATAAAAGGATCGAAGAAAAATGCGGCGAAGATTCAAAATGTGTTTCCCTAGAAACCCTAAGGCGAAACCTGGACTACCAGAAGGTGATTCCCCGCGGCACGCTAAAGCACATCACCGACCACATTGACCATGCGGTCAAGGTCGCCGGTGTCGATCATGTCGGACTCGGCTCAGACTTCGACGGCGTGCCAGCGCTGCCAGAAGGCTTCGACGATGTCACCTTCCTGCCCGCGCTCACGCAGGCGCTGGCCGACCGCGGCTACAGCGACGATGACATCCTCAAGATTTTGGGCGGCAACACCCTGCGCGTGATGGAAGCGGTCGAGCGCGTCGCCGCTCGCGCGCAAGGACGATAAAGACGCTAGCGCAGCTCTTGCCTGCAACGCAGGCTTCCGCTAAGCTAGCCGCGTACTAAGGAGAAAACAACACATGAACCGAATGATCTTCGTCTCATTCCTGTTGGTTTTTGTCTTGGGTGCTTTCGCCGAAGCCACCGCCAAGGACAAAAAGCCCGGACTCTACGCCACCCTGGAAACCTCTATGGGCAACATTGTGATCAAGCTCTTTGAGGAAGAAGCGCCCATCACGGTGGCGAACTTCGTTGACCTTGCCACCGGCAAGAAAGAATGGACCCATCCCGGCACGCGCGAGAAGATGGTCGGCAAACTCTTTTATGATGGGATCATCTTCCATCGTGTCATCCCCAACTTCATGATCCAGACCGGCGACCCGCTCGGTCTGGGCGTGGGCGGCCCCGGCTACACCATCCCCGACGAGTTCCACAAGAAGTTGAAGTTCGACCGGCCCGGCCGGCTGGGCATGGCCAACTCCGGCCCCAACACCGGCGGCTCGCAGTTCTTCATCACCCACGTACCCACGCCGCACCTCAGCGGCAAGCACACCATCTTCGGACAGGTGGTCGAAGGCCAAAAACTCGTCACCAAGATCGGCGGCGTGCCGCGTGGCGCAGGCGACAAACCCCACACCCCGGTGGTCATCAACCACGTCATCATTGAGCGCGTCGAATAGCCGGCGGGGTTGGCGCAAAACCAAGCACTGAAAAACACCGTGGGCCGCAGTTCCGAACAACTGCGACCCACTGTTGCATTCTACCGAAAACACTAGACGCCGATTATGCCGACCAGTTCTTTCACCGAATCCGCGGACTTCTTCAGCGCCGCCTGCTCCTCCGCGGTCAACTTAATCTCGATGATCTGCTCAATGCCCCGCGCGCCCAGTTTCACCGGCACGCCCACAAACAATCCCTGCACACCGTACTCGCCTTCCAGGTAGGCTGCGCAAGGGAGAATCTTCTTCTTGTCTTTCAGAATCGCCTCCACCATCTCCACGACGGCGGCCGAGGGCGCATAGAACGCGCTGCCGGTCTTGAGCAGGTTGACGATCTCCGCCCCACCTTTCCGCGTCCGGCTCACAATTGCCTCAATCTTGTCCGCCGGCAGCAGGTCCGGCAGCGGAATTCCCGCCACCGTCGAGTAGCGCGCCAGCGGCACCATGGTATCGCCGTGGCCGCCCAGCACAAACGTGGTCACGTTCTCGACCGACACGTTCAATTCCATCGCGATGAACGTGCTCATGCGCGCCGAGTCCAACACCCCGGCCATCCCGATCACCCGGTTCTTGGAAAACCCGCTCACCTTGTAAGCCGTTTGCGCCATCGCATCCAACGGGTTCGACACCACGATCAAAATGCAATTGGGCGAGTACTTCACCACCTGCTCGGTGGTCTGCTTGACGATGTCGTAGTTCTTTTTCAGCAGATCGTCGCGGCTCATGCCCGGCTTGCGCGGCAGCCCGGCCGTGATGATGACAATGTCGGAGTTGGCGGTGTCCTTGTAATCATTCGTGCCCTGAACGCGCGAGTCGTAGCCCTCGATGGGCGCCGACTCCGCCAAGTCCAGCCCCTTGCCCTGCGGCAGGCCCTCGATGATGTCGATCACCACCACGTCGCACAATTCTTTGTCCGCCAGCCGGTGCGCCGTCGTGCCGCCCACCATTCCCGCTCCCACAACTGTCACTTTCTTCCGCATGTTCCACCTCATCCGCTGAGCTTGTCATTCTGAGGAGCCTGCCCGCCCTAGGCGGGCCTGCCTCCCGCAGGCTAACTCAGAACGACAGCAAAAAGTGCGTGTGTTCAACCCCGTAGCACTCCTGCCCCGAGCGGAGCTGAGGGGTGCCCCAAGGCCCAGCGGCGGGAGCCGCGGGGCTGAACTCTCTCCTCAGACGAACCGCGGACACCCTGCAGTAATGTTCTAAGTCATCCGTGTTCATCTGTGTGTATCCGTGGTTTCCAACAAGCCACATTGCGACAGGCTACATATTGCTGATGATGTGGGTGGCGTACTCGCTGGTCTTGACCTTGGTCGCGCCCTCCATCATCCGCTCCAAGTCGTACGTCACCGTCTTGTTCTGGATGGTGCGCGAAATTCCCTGCTCGATCAGCCGCGCCACCTCCTGCCAGTCCATGAAGTCAAACATGAGCGCGCCCGAGAGCATCACCGAGCTGGGATTGATGACGTCCTTGTCCGCATACTTGGGCGCGGTGCCGTGCGTGGCCTCGAACAACCCGTAGCCGTCGCCGATGTTCGCGCCCGGCGCCATCCCCAGCCCGCCCACCTGCGCCGCGCAGGCGTCCGAGAGGTAGTCGCCGTTCAGGTTGGGTGTGCAGGCCACGTCATACTCGCTCGGTCGAGTGAGTATCTGCTGGAACATCGAGTCGGCGATGCGGTCGTTGACGAAAATCTTTCCCTTCCACTTCCCGCCCCCGTGTGTCCCGCCGATGGCGTCCAAGCATTCCTTCACTTCCGCGTAAATCTTCTGCTTGAACTCTTCCGGCGCAGCATCCAATCCCGGTTCGACCATGGCCGCATTGGCTTCGACAGAGAGGTCCGGATTCTTATCCCGGTTGTCCAGGATCCAGCTCTCGCGCTCGGTAACAATCTGGTCGCGGAACTCCTTCTTGGCCAGCTCGTAACCCCAGTCGCGGAACGCGCCCTCGGTGAACTTCATGATGTTGCCCTTGTGGACAAACGTCACTCGCTTGCGCCCGTTCTCGATCGCGTAGCGCAGCGCGCGCCGTGCAATCTTCCGGGTTCCCGTAGCAGAAATCGGTTTGATGCCGATGCCGGCGTCCGGTCGGATGTTCTTCTTCCCGAACGAAGCCGCCAACTCGATAATCTTCTTGGCCTCCGCTGAACCCGCAGGCCACTCGATACCCGCGTACACGTCCTCGGTGTTCTCGCGGAAGATCACCACGTCCAGTTTTTCCGGGTGCTTCACCGGCGAAGGCACGCCCGGGTACCACTTCACCGGGCGCACGCAGGCGTAGAGGTCCAGCACTTGCCGCAGCGTCACGTTCAAGCTGCGGATGCCGCCGCCCACCGGCGTCGTCAGCGGGCCTTTGATGGCGATGCGAAAGTCGCGGATGGCTTGCACGGTGTCGTCCGGCAACCAGTTCTGAAATTGCTTGAAAGCTTTTTCGCCCGCGAGTATCTCCAGCCAGGCGATGCGGCGCTTCCCACCGCTGGCCTTCTCCACCGCCGCATCGAAGACGCGCTTCGACGCTTTCCAGATGTCGCGGCCGGTGCCGTCGCCTTCAATGAAGGGAATGATGGGATTGTCGGGAACTAAGAAGCGCCCGTCGCGGTACTCAATGGGCGCGCCGTCGGAAGGAACGGAAATTCCGCTGTAGCTCTTGCGCATGTGCTCATCTCCAACTTCATCATGAGGCCGCCCAACTCTATCTTATGCCGGAAACCCGCCGCCCCGCAACCTTGTTCACATCGATGGCAAGCTGGTTAAGTAGGGCAGACATTCTTGTCTGCCACTCCCACGCCGAGCCCGATGGCCTGTCCTGCCTGTCCCACTTGCCCTGTTTATCCTGAGCGCAGTGAAGGAAGCGTAGCCGAAGGGAGCGCAGCCGAAGGGCCCCGGCCACCGGGGCTCAGCAGCGAGGGGTTTCAAGTTAATCACTTGCGAGCAGGCTGCGGAGAACAGTCTGGAGAATGCCGCCGTTGCGGTAATAGTTGACCTCGACCGCGGAATCGAGCCGGGCTACCACCTTGAAGCTGCGCTTTTTTCCGTCAGCGCCGACAGCAGTCACAGCGACTTCCTGCCGGGGCTGAATGTCGTTGCCTAGGCCGGCCACATCGAAAACTTCCTGCCCGGTCAAGCCGAGTGAAGCGGCGCTCTCGCCCTGCTTGAATTGCAGCGGCAGCACACCCATCCCCACCAGGTTGCTGCGGTGGATGCGCTCGTAGCTCTCCACCA
>JACZYA010000160.1 GCA_022571295.1 Acidobacteriota bacterium
GCACGATGTTGCAGGAGTTGCACCAGGCGCTGAAAGCGGTGCCGGTCGAGGCGAGCGCAAAAAGGAAGAAGACGAAGAACCCGGTGGAGCAGGCGCGGGAGATTCGCCGCCGCTGGCGGCAGTTCTACGGACTTGATGCACCCACGGAGAACAATGAAGAAGCGGGCGAAGAAAGTCAGCCGCGCTGAACCGAATGACCGCGGCCCGCGGCTCTATCCCTACCAGCGCCGCTGGGTGGAGGACGACGCGCGTTTCAAGATCGCTTGCAAGGCGCGGCAAATTGGCTTCACCTTCGCCGCCGCCTGGCGCGTGGTGGACAAGCGGCTCCATAACGATGGCCTGACCGTCTGGCTCTCGGCCTCCGAGCGCCAGGCGCTGGAAGCCATGGAGCACATCCGCCGCTTCGCCAAGGAACTGCGGGTGGTGGCGATCTTCGAGGAAGACTTTGTCAAGGGCACGCTGGTCAAGCAGTACACCGTGCGCTTCCCCAACCGCAGTCGCATTGTGGCGCTGCCCGCCAACCCCGACACCGTGCGCGGCTTCGCCGGCGACGTGGTGCTGGACGAGTTTGCCTTCCACCGCGACGCTGACGCCATCTGGCGCGCCGCTTTCGCCACCGCCACCCGCGGCTTTCAAATCGAAATTATCTCCACTCCCAACGGCACCCGCGGCAAGTTCTACGAGCTCGCCCGCGCCGCTGGCCTAGTGGACTACACTCCGCCCCCCGTTTCTTCCTGGGTGGGGCCCTTCGACTGCGCTCAGGACAAGCAGACATTCTTGTCTGCCGAAGATCAAGTGTCCTCACCTTCGACGTGTCATCCACCGGGAGCAAGGGAGGTGGACGAAGCGCAGGAGGCAGAGGGAAAATCCTTTGCTTCCTCTGCTTCTTCTGTCTGGAGCGCCCACTGGGTTGATCTCTCCCTCGCCCGCACGCAAGGCTTCGTCGTTGATGTCGAATCCCTCCGGGCGGCCATCGACGACGAAGACGCCTGGCAGCAGGAGTATTGCTGCCGGTTCCTCTCTCACGCCGCCCACTACATCCCGCCCGAGCTGGTGGTGGCGGCCGAACACCCAGCCGCCACCACCGCCCCTCCTTTCTCAGTGCCCGGTTGGACGCCGCGGGTCACGAGTCACGAATCACGAAGCACGCTTGTCCCGCCTGTCCTGCCTGTCCCGAGCGTAGCCGAGGGAAGCGAAGTCGAAGGGAGCAACGTCGAGGGAAGCGGAAGCAAGGGAGCTTGCTACCTCGGCGTGGACATTGGCCGCCGGCGCGACCTCACCGTGCTCTGGCTGCTCGAAGTTGAAAACGACCTCGCCTCGCCTGAGTCGCGCATCTATTGGACCCGCGGCGTCTTCGTGCTCGAGCGCACGCCCTTCAGCCAACAGCGCGCCACCCTCGACGCCTTCCTCGCCCGCCGCCTGACTGCCGAGTCCGAACTGCGCGATTGATGCGTCGGGTTTGGGTGCGATGCTGGCCGAGGAGTTGCAGCAGCGGTGGGGCAGCCGGGTCGAGCCGGTGACGTTCACTCTGGCGGTCAAGGAAGACCTGGCCGTGCGCGTCAAACGTTTACTGGAAGACGGCCGGCTCAGGATTCCCGCCGACCCGGCGGTGCGCGCCGCGCTCGCCGCCGTCAAACGCATTGTGACGCCCGCGGGCAACGTGCGCTTCGACGCCGACCGTACCGAGCGCGCCGGCCACGCCGACCACTTCTGGGCGCTGGCCCTCGCCCTGCTCGCCGCCGACCAGCCCGCCTCTCCGGTGGAGTTCCTTTCCACCAACACCCGCCGCCCCTCCGCCCGCGTCACCGCCTTTTAGCAGGTAGCGGCGAAGAAGCCCCGCAGCGCGAGGCTTCGTCGCCGGGCTTTCTCTGAATTTCTGGTGGCGCAGACATTCTTGTCTGCGCACCATTCTTCCTCTGTGTCCTCTGTGCCTCTGCGGTGAGAGCGTCTCCGGCGAGGCGGTGTGCTTGCCGCTCTCAAGCAGGAATGTTTCGCTGCTTTTCCGTTGCCGACTTCTACTGGCCGGGCCTAAGCGTGTTCATGCCTCACTGCTAGCCTACGAACAGCAGTACAAACCTAAATAGAACCCAGATTGCATAGATGAGCCCCAGTAGCAATAGAAGGACTACCCCGATTGACCATATTGGTTTGTTGTCAACATCTAAGAACCATTTTAGGATACCGATCAAGCTCGTGAAATGATGTGAACGCACGAGCCTGTACGTCAGGCCCGACAAGCCGTAAAGCCACACCCAGACTGAAGTGAAGAAAGTGGAGTAGAACCATACTCCGAACGGCACGCCTCTGTAATTCGTAGCATCGAGGAAGATGCCATTGGAAACGAAGTCATACACGAGCCAGCGTAGAAAATCTGGCTCACGCCCCGCAATCACGTACCAGAACCCCAAGTAGGCTAGGAAGGCGCTAAAGGCTATAAGAATAGTGGCTATCAAATCAGCTATTAATATGAGGACAATCCGCACCCATGAATGCGCTCGCTGCATTAGGCCAATGGCATACCTCGTTTCTAGCAACGATAAATAGTCGGGAAGGAAGTTCAACCATAGGGTCGCAAACAGGACGCCAAAGTTATGGGCCCAGAAATGGGGGTCGTCAAGATAGGACCAGATCTGTTGTGGACGCACTGTCGCCCAAAGAATCATTAGTGTTACCACAGAGAATACTGAGGCAACGCATGAAGCCTCAAAACACCGCCAAGCCCAGTGACGCTTTCCAAAGATACTGTCGAAGAGGGAGGAAAATGTTCCAGCCCAGTTAGCAAACGTTTCTGCTATCTCGGTGTGCTTCAGCCACTTTGAGACATTCGCTTTTGCGCTCGGAGAGGCGATTCCCTCCACGGCCAAGGACAGAGCCCAAATGAACCCGACTATCGTTAGCCAAGGGCCAATTGAGGGAAAGGCGAACGCTTGAACGTTTACCACGTCATCTCTTCGGATGGTATTTCGAACAAGGCTACCAAAGTCCTTGTAGAGGACACAACAATAATAACTGTTCCTCCTGAGGGCGCAGACCTGCCTGCGGTAGGCAGGCATTCCGGCCTGCACACGATTACTCTTTGGCGGGGAGAGTAACCACAAAAACGGCTGCGGGGAAACCCGCCGTGGATTCCCCCGCAGTCTCGGCAGATAATCAGAAATGTTTCGCTGCTTTTCCGTCGCCGACTTCTACTGGCCCGGCATGTAGCTCAGCTCGGGCCGGTTGCGCGTCAGCGTGCTGCTCTCGCTCTTGATCACCTTGTCCCAACGCTTCAGCAGCGCCTCGGCCTCCTCCTGCCCGACGGCTTCCGCCAGCATGGCCGGAAAGGGCTTTTCCAGCCTTTTCAGGCTGGCCCAGTTCTCACGCGGGAGCACCAACACGTACTCCGGGCCCGGGCCGCCGTTGACCAACACGTACCAGGCGTAGTGCTCTGGCCAGTTGGTCTTCTCGATCGCCTCGTGGAACTTCTTGATCAGGCTGGCAAACTCCGCGCTCTTGCCGAAGCGCACCCGGAAGACGAGGATCTCCGACATCGCCGCCGGCGTTCCCAACGGCTTGCTCACCTTGGGAAGGAATTCGTAGAAGCGCACCTGCGTCCCCGGGGCCGTGTATGGGATGACGTTCTCCGCCACGTCAGCCCTGTCAGCCGCCCGATCGACCGGTGAGTTGTCAAAGTCCTCCCACTTGCGCCCGAACGTGCCGCCCCCGTACATGCCGGTCTCTTCCCCGCTGAGGTAACTCCACACGGCCCACGCCCAGGGATCATTCTGCGCCTTGTGCCAGGCCATATGCTTCTTCAGCCCTTCTTCAAGCTGCTGTTGCATCCCCGGCTGGGCCCGGAAGAAGACGATGCGGGCGATGGTGCCCTCCTCCTCCTGCGCCAGCACCGGCAGCGCCAGCGACATCAACAACAACACAACTAAAAAGTTTCCTCTCCTGCGCATGATTACCCTCCTCGCTTAGGTTGATTCAGGTCCCAACACCGTGCGGCCCGTCGGACGGCACTTGACCTTGAAGACGCGGAAGGAATTGCGCAGAGCGTGCCCGCTTGCGAATCCTTCGCTTGGGATCGAAAAAGGGAACCGATAGAACCCGACCGCACGGCTACGCTACCGCCGCTCGATGCCGCATGTCAACCGCTTCTTGGGCGCCCGCGTAAACCCCGGCGCGATCAAAAGGCTAAGGCGCCCTCACTCCATTTGGCGGGGCAGACCTGCCTGCCTACCCTGCCTGCGGCAGGCATGCGCAGGCAGGCTCTGCGTTCTCCGTGTCTCTGAGGTTAGCTGGTCGGCTCGAACACCAGCACGTACTGGTAGGGCAGCAGCTCGTCTATCTGCTTCGTCGGTCGGTAGCCCGCCGCTTCGAACTCGGTCTGCACTTCCGCCGCCGTCAACTTGTGCGGCGGTGGCGGACCCACCGGAAGCGCGCGCTTGTAGAAGTCCACAATCACCACCCGTCCGCCCGGTGCCAGGTCGCGTTTCAGCCGCCGGGCATACGCCACCCGGTCGGCGATGTGGTGCCAGGTATTGCAGATGAAGATCAGGTCGGCAGTGCCGTCGGGCAGGCGCGGGTCGTCGGCGGAAGCCAGCACCGGGATCAGGTTTGCCAAGCCGTCGCGCTCGGCGCTCGCGCGCAGCTCGACCACCATGTTGGGCTCGAAGTCGGCAGCGAAGACCGTGCCTTCCCGCCCCACCGCCATCGCCCAGCGCCGCGCAAAGTAGCCCGTGCCCGCGCCGATGTCGGCCACCGTCGCGCCCGGCTGCACTCCCAGCGCGCGGATCACCTCGAAGGGTTTCTGCCACGCGTCCCGCTCGCTCGACTCGAACAGCGCCCGGAAGCGCTCCACGTCGGCAAACGATTGCTGCGTCGGGTCCGCCTCCCGATGCAGCCTTCGGTGTTGCTCTTGCTGCTGCGCGTGCCCCGCCAGTGTCGCGCCTGCATAAATACTCAGAACAACCAGCAGCAAAGCTACGCAGACTCGCCGTGCCATATTATGCCTCCTCGTTCTGAAAACCTACGTTTCCCCTGTCATTTCAACTGCCCCGCCTCTACCAGCACTTCTTCGCCGACGAGTACGGTGGCATCCGGAAAAAAGAACCAGCACACTCCGCCGCCACGCACCGCGCCGCCCAACTCCGCGTTGTTGCCCAAGCTCAACCGCACCACGCCCGCCCCGTAGCCGTAGTAGGCAATCCAGTGCTCATCTTCCGGCGTGACCAGCTTGGGATTGAACCCTAGCGCAAACTCGCGGAAGTGCTTCAGCGCCGAGCCGGAATCCAGAAATTCCCGCAGCGCCGCTTCGTTCTCCTCCGCCGTCGCGCGCGTGATGACTCCCCGCTCGAACTGCAACCGGATGCCACGCACCACCACCGCGCCCGCGCGCGCCCACGGAATCACAATCGTGCCTTCCACCGTTTCCTCCAGCGGCGCCACCCGCAGCGCGCCCGCCGGCAGCTCGATCTCGCGCTGAATCCGCACCACCGCTGACTGCATGGCCGCACGCGA
>JACZYA010000161.1 GCA_022571295.1 Acidobacteriota bacterium
ACTCTTGACCCCAGGTTTCGCAGCACTCATGGGAAGCGCGGCCGGGCACGTCCGAGGCCCTGCCGCTCCAGAGAGGGTATCTAGGGGGCGGGCTCCTGTAGAACGTGCGCCACAGGCCAAGCCAGCGCCTGCTGAGAGGCCCCTACCACCTCCAGCGCCGGTTTCAGCGCGAGAAGTTTCTGATCTTGGGGTATCGGCAGAGCGAGTACCTGAAGTTCTCCGCCGACAACGGGAGGCACAGTCAACAGGTCTGGCAGCAGCGGAACGTCAGCCACGCCAGCCTAGCCCCATACTGGAAGAACCACCTCCGCCCCCAAAAGGCTTTGTCTTGGAGCGACCACTTCCAGGCATGGAGCGCGCTGTCCGTGAGCAAGCAGAAGCAGCCCGCAGGCTAGAAGGCGAGAAGCTGGGCGAGGAGTTTGGTACTCCAGTTGAGGAACGCGCTGGCAAGCCGATTGAGGCCGCCCCGATCTTCCGGGGCACCGAAGCCGCGCCGCAGCGTGAGATGTTCGCACCAGGGGGACAAAAGCCAGCATTAGAGTTGCTCGGCGCACAAGAATCAGGTGGGGAGATAATTCTTAGGTTTGGCCCTGAGTCAGTAGTCACCAAGGGAACCCTAGAGCAAGTGTTCAAGGGGTTCAACGTGGAAGTGACGAAGCAGAGGAGTATCCATACAACGCTAGGGGCCGACCCAAGGATGGTACAGAGTTTTCGCGTCTCCTTCTGGGATGAAGGCAATCGCCTAAGCCCAGCGTTAGCGAAACGTGCGCTGCAAGAAAGATTGGGTGGCGCACAGCGATTCACGACAGAACCCATACGACAAAGGCTAGAAAAGGCTGGTGTGTTGCGTAAAGGGAAGGTCTTGGATGAGTTCGGGGATACGATTGAACGTGGCGGTCGTGTAGTAGATTCAATGGGAAGGAGCGGGAAAGTTACGTCGGTAGGTGCCTTGGTACAAGACCTAGAGACGGGCAAGGCGGTGTTTCGGGAAGATACGCTGAAAGTAGATTTCGGCAAAGGCCCCGAACCTGTGTCCATTTCGGAAGTGACGGTGAAGCGCCACGGGCGACCGAAAGCATTGGAAGGGATTGGCCGGAAGCCAGTGCGACTCTTTGGCGATACCGATATTGCCTTCCATGAACGTCTCTTGCGCGGGCCGGAGATTCCCGAAGGGGGCTTGCACGCCAACCCGGTCTTCAGTCTCAAGTTCTGGGAAAAGGCCGATGCCGCCATCCGCCCCTTCACCGAAAAGATTGACATGGCTATTGGGAGAGCAGTCGGGAAACTTCCGGTCTCAATTCGCAAGTGGCTGCGGGAAGACCCCAGAACCAAGCAGATCATCCAGGAAGCACGGCGAGAGGTGGGCCAGCGGCAGAACGAAACCGAAGGTGTACTGCGGATGGTGCTGCGGGAGAACCCCACACGCGAGGAGCTGGCGATGGCCGACCGGCTTGCTCGTGGCGTACCTGAAGACCTGACCAGAGCCAAGCCGGAGATCCGGCCGGTGCTGGAGAAAGCGGCCCAGGAGGTTCAAGGCTTGGCGCAGCAGATGACCTCCGAGCGGGCTGCCTTGGGCCTGCCCATTCGTGAGGAATGGGTCGAGGGACCGAAGCGGTGGTATCCGAACCTGTGGCGGCAGCATCTAGGCAGCCCCCGAATGATAGTCGGGCGATTGTTTGCCAAGCTGCGCCCAAAGAAAGCAGAGATGGGAAGCCTGAAGCGACGCACCACCGACCGCTTTACCGTGGTGGACAAGTCCGGCAACATCGCCAGGGGAAAGGCCGGCCAGCAAGCCATCTTCACCACAAAGCCAGAGGCCGATGCCTTTGTGCGAGAGCACCCCCACCGTGCCTTGCGGGTGCTGGAGCCGATGACGCACCAGCAGGCAGTAGCGCATGGTCTGATTGAAGACTTGGCGGTGAACGTCCGCCACGGCTTCGGCAAGGGGTGGTCCCTGGTCGCTAAGACGCGCGCGCTGGCAACCATCGGGCGGGAACTGGTCAGTGATTCACCTCAACCCGGCTACGTCAACCTGGGAGAGAGGGGCTTCACTATCCCGGCGGAGCTGGCGAAGCGGAATCGTCACATCGCCCGGCTGCGTGATGGCTACGTGCCCGAAGAAGTGGCGTCCACTCTCACCGCCTACTACGGCCCGCGCGGCGCATTTTCGACCTTCTTCCGCGTGCTGGAGGGTAACCTGCGAAAGTGGGTGACGGTCCGCAATCCCTTCCGCCATCCCCGGCAAATCCTGGAGAACGAGTTGACCTTGGCGTTCGGTGATTCTGCGGCGGCGCTCAATGTCCCAGCCAGGGTCAGAGCGTTTCGGGACTTTGCCCGCGGCGCACGGGGAGAGCAGAACATCCCCTACTGGGATGAGTACACGGCGTCCAATCTCTGGTACTCCGACATCGTGCGGGGCGAGTTCGAGACGGTCTGGAAGGGATTGGACGGCGTGAAAGCAGGCAGCGCACCACTGTCTCTGCGTGAACGCATGGCAATCTGGGCGGAAGAAAACTCCGTCGCCCGAGACCTCATGGCCGCTGACAGGTTCGCCGAGAAGCTCTACCGCGCCGAGGACCAGGTGTATAAGTTCTACGAGTACCGCACCCTGCGCGAACGTGGGCTTTCTCCCCAGGAGGCTGAGTACCGGACTTCGCGGACGTTCTTCGACTACTCCGACGTGCCGCCCATCGTGCGCGCAGCCAACCGGATCATCCCCTTTGCCCCGAACGTGACCTACCAGTTCTCCCGCATCATCGGGACGGCTCTGCGGGACCGCCCGGCCAGCACCACCATGAAGCTCGCCCTGCTCATCCACGGCTACGCCTTTGTGCGCGAGGAGATGATGCGCGCGGCGGGAATCACCGAGCAGGATGAGAGGAACATGGGGAAGCTCGCTCCCAGGTGGGATGAGCTGGTCCTGCCGATGACCGATAGCAAAGGGCGGAACATCAAAGTCTCGATCCTGTGGCTCGCTCCCTACGGCGAATTGATGATGCTGCAAGACATCTTTGCCGCCGGAGACCCCGAAAGAGGGAGTGCGGCTCTGGCCCACAAGCTGGTCCCGATGGCCGCCCAGCCAATCGTGACGCTTGCGACCAGCCGCAAGAGTTTCGGGCAGAAGTTCCTGACTGGCACAGAAACACCGGCGGAGGCCCACAAGAAACGTGCGGCTGAGTTCTTGAAGGGCTACCTGCCGGGATTGCTCGGCCAGTATTGGGAGCGGCTCTACAAGAACGCCACCGCCGGCCCGGAGAGAAAGAAACCGCTATGGGAGAAAGCGTTGGTGGAACCCATCATCGGCCGGGTGGAGCATTTCAGGCCAGAGGAGAAGATTGGGCTCAGCAAGGCGCTCAGGGCCGGAAAGACCCGCGAATTGATGGCGGAAACGTCCAGGCAGCGGGGACGGGTGATTCGAGGACAAGCCCAGCCTGAAACACTCGAAGAAGTCGCGGAGCGGACACACGGAAGGCTGGCCGAGGAAGACGTGTCCCACCCGGGGACCTTTGCCGTGGTGCAGGCGTTGGAAGACCGTCGCATCGGAGCAGCACGCACAGCCTTCAAGGAACTCATCCAGTCGGGGTACTACTCCACCGAGGAAGATGCTCTCAAAGCAATCAACACGCTCAGAAAGCAGCGGCAACGCCTCACGAACCTATCCCGTGCGCCCCTGGGGGCTGCCAGAAACGCGGCTCAGGCTGTGATTGACGAGTTTCGCCAGTCCGGGCGAGTGGATGAAAGGCAATTTCGGCGCTTCGTCACAAAACTCCTTGCCCTGTCAGAGCCAGAACGCAAAGCCCTGATCCGCTGGGTGAAAGAGCAAGTGTTGGCTTCTCAGGCGCGGACAGGGATGCAGCGGAAGCGCACAGCGGAGGAGATTTTGGGAGCGTCGCCGAGGTTGTAAAAGCAATGACCACACCCACCGGACAGGCAGTGCGGGAACAATGAACCCAGCAGAAGTTGAAAGGGTGCTTGCAGAGGACGTGGCGCAGTACGCCCACGACCCGCTCGGATTTTCATACTACGCCTTTCCCTGGGGTAAGGGTGAGCTGCAAGGGTCAGATGGACCGCGGAAGTGGCAGCGGGAAGTCCAGGAATACATAGGCACCCACCTACAGAACAAAGAGACCAGGCACCAGCCCTGTCTGATAGCGGTGGCATCAGGGAAGGGTATTGGCAAGTCGGCTGAGGTGGGAATGCTCATCGCGTGGGCAATGAGTACCTGCGTGGACTGCAAGGTAATTCTGACCGCGAATACCGATCCCCAACTTCGCACAAAGACCTGGCCGGAGGTCTGCAAGTGGTTCAACTTGGCAATCAACAAGCGTTGGTTCTTGGTCGAAGGCGAGTCAATCACGATTCGCAACCCAGCCCACAAGAGGTTGTGGCGTTGCGACCGCATCACTTGGTCGGAGAAGAATCCAGAGGCTTTTGCTGGTCTGCACAACGAAGGCAAGATCACCGAGATCATCTCCATAGTCGAAGAGGCGCGAGCGAACGGGCGTGAAGTGGTGTCCGACCAGTACCCATACGACGGCGCGGCCACCAGCACGCTCGCCAACATCATCGTCTTCCGGAATGTGAGTCGCGGCGATCCACGGCCTGATGTCAAAGCCGCGCTGCGCAACAGGAGCACCAGGGCTCGACTCAAGGAGACCAGCGAGAACGGTATCGAGGGCGGGTTTGCGTGGCTCAAAGCGACGGGATATTCCAGCATGCGCATCACGAGTAGTACGGACTATCCGGAACTCGTGGGTCGGTACCTGTCGGAGATCGCACAACAGCGCGGCGTGGATCCTTTCGACTTGGTAAGCGAGTTGATAATCGGAGCCGACGCGCCTGTGGGAATTACACTCGGCGCCATCAAAGAGCACGACGTGCGGCTGCTCATGGTGCAACCATGGAACATGATCGCGAGTGACGGCGCGTATTCGGATGGCGAAACGCCACGGGGACATCCTAGATCGACGGGAACGTTCCCCCGAGTGCTGGGACGCTACGTTCGCGAGTGGAATGTTCTCACGTTGGAGCAGGCAGTTCACAAGATGACGGCGCTGCCGGCGAAGACGATCGGCCTGAACGACAGGGGTCGCTTGGCGGAAGGTGCGGCCGCCGATGTGACGGTCTTCGATCCGGCAACCGTCATCGACCGGTCGACGTGGGAGGAACCGCAGTTGTTTTCTGTCGGCATCGAGCACGTGATCGTAAACGGCGTGTCGGTGCTGCGCGATGGCGAGATGACGGGAGAGGCTCCCGGACGGGTCTTGAGGCACGAACGTTAGCCCACGGCACACGCGAGCAACAAAGGAACTGTCATGAGGCGATTACTCGGGAAGCTGGCGGTCGTTCTTTTCAGCAGCGTACTTGCGTGCCGCTCGGGAGAACCGGTTGCCTCTGATGGCGCACTCATCACGTTCGACAAGTACCACACCGTCGAGGAGTTTCAGGATTATCTCGAGTCGATAGTGGACCGCCACTCGAATATCGCCGAGTTGA
>JACZYA010000162.1 GCA_022571295.1 Acidobacteriota bacterium
CAGGCCGATGGAAGGTTCGTCCAGCACGTAGAGCACTCCCCGCAGGCGCGAGCCGATTTGCGTGGCCAGCCGCACGCGCTGGGCTTCGCCGCCGGAAAGCGTCGTGGCCGAACGGTCGAGCGAGAGATAGCTCAAGCCGACCGCCAGCAAAAACTCCAGCCGCTCGCCGACTTCGGCCAGCACGCGCCCGGCAATCTGCCGCTGGCGCGCGCTCAGCGACTTTTCGATGGTGCGGACGGCCTTGACCGCTGTGCTCACCGGCTGCGCCGTGAGCTGGTCAATGGAGACCCCGGCGATTTTCACCGCCAGCGACTCCGGCCGCAGCCGCCGGCCCGCGCAGGCGGTGCAGAGGGCGGCGGACATGAACTGCTCCATCCACTGGTGGTAGTTCTCCGACCGTGAGTCCTGGTAGGCGCGCCGCAGCAACGGGATCAGGCCCAGGAAGCCGCGCCGCCGCCGGCCGTTCCCACCGGTGGAACCGTACAGCAAGAACTTCTGGATGCGGCGCGGGTAATTTTCGAAGGGGCGGTCGGGGTCGAAGCCGTAGGCGTCGGCGGCGTATTCGACCAGGCGCTGGTAGTAGGTGGAGCTGCCGCCGGGGCCGAGCCCGCCTTCGAACAGCGGCTTCGACCAGTCGGTGATGACCTTGGCGGGGTCGAAGTCGTACTTCGAGCCCAGGCCGTGGCACTCGGGGCAGGCGCCGTAGGGCGAGTTGAAGGAGAAGCTGCGCGGCTCGAGTTGCGGCACGTTGATGCCGCAGGTGGCGCAAGCCAGCCGGTCGGAGTAAAGCTGCTCGTCGCCTTCGACCACGGCCACGATCACCAGCCCCTGGGCGAGCTTGAGCGCGGTGTCGAGCGAGGCTTCCAGGCGTTTCTCGATACCCGCTTTGACCAGCAGGCGGTCCACCACCACCTCGATGGTGTGGTTGCTGCGCCGGTTCAACTTGATGGGCTCGTCCAGCGGGTGCAGCTGGCCGTCGATGCGGGCGCGGGTCCAGCCCTGCCGGCCCAGCGCTTCCAGTTGCTTGCGGAACTCGCCTTTGCGCCCGCGCACGATCGGCGCCAGGATCATGATGCGCGGCGGGTTCCTGTCGCCGTCCCCGTCCAGCTCCATGATGGCCTGCACGATCTGCTCGGTGGACTGGCGGGAGATGGGGCGCGCGCAGCGCGGGCAGTGGGGCGTGCCGACCGAGCTATAGAGCAGGCGCAGGTAGTCGTAGATTTCGGTGATGGTGCCGACGGTCGAGCGCGGCGAGCGCGAGGTGGTCTTCTGCTCGATGGAGATGGAGGGCGAGAGGCCCTCGATCGAGTCCACGTCCGGGCGTTCGAGCTGGTCGAGGAACTGCCGGGCGTAGGCGCTGAGCGATTCGACGTAGCGGCGCTGGCCCTCGGCGTAGATGGTGTCAAAGGCGAGCGAGGACTTGCCCGACCCGCTCAGCCCGGTGATCACCGTCAGGGTGTTGCGCGGGATGCTGACGCTGATGTTCTTCAGGTTGTGGGTGCGGGCGCCGCGGACGGTGATGGCTTTGATCATGTTGGCGTCGACCCCTTTCCGGACAAGACAGAGCGCCTCAGCGCGGCTCAGATACACCAGTCGAAACTATCAATGCTAGCGCGCGCCCACAGGCGGGTCAACCCGGCCTAGCGACGGGTAGTGGGTCATTTTGGAAATGGGAAGCTCGCGCCGAGCCCCGCGGCCTGTCCTGAGCAGAGTCGAAGGGCACCTGCCACGGGGTGTTTGTGCCGTTTTTCTGCCCAGCGGTCGCCGCTGAGGATGGTGTCGGCAGCGGGGAGTGGTAGGATGGAAGGCAGCGGAAGGGTGGTTGACCCCGAGCGGTTCACCGCAAGGGGAAGGAGGGCAAGATGCGAAAAGCAGGTGCAGTGGCGATGGTGGTGGCGCTGGCCGCGCTGGCAGGCTGCCAGGGGGAAGTGCAAGCGCCCGCGCAGCCGAGCTGGACAGCCAAGGGCAAGATCGTCGCCCTCGACGCCGAGCAGACCAGCGTGACCATTGACCACCAGAACATCTCCGGCTTGATGGACGCCATGACGATGGCCTTCGCAGTCGATGATGCGGCCGTGCTGGAAGGGATTGCCGAAGGCGACGCGGTGGAGTTCGTGCTGGAGCAGAAAGCGCGCGGGCTGACCGTCACCAAGCTGGCCAAGATTGATGCTGCGGCGCTGGAGGCCGCCACCGAGCACACCGTGCGCGGCACCGTCATCCTGGTGAACGAGGCCACGGTTTCGCTGATGGTGCGCAACGACGCCGTGCCCGGTTTCCTGGAGCCCGACGACCGGGTGTTTGGCGTCAACCCCGCCTCGCTGCTGGAGGGGCTGGAGGAGAACGACCGGGTCGAGTTCACCCTCACCGAGCGCGAGAGCGGCGCGCTCGTCATCACCGCCCTGCGCAAGCTGGAGGACTAGCGCCACCGCCGGGCTGCTGAACCGCCCTCCGCCTCACCTGCTGGTTGTGAGTCGCGCGAGCCAAGGCCTAAGGTGATTTATACGTGGATGGGAAGAATTTCTGGCGCACTTGCCATTGCCGGATGGGGCTCTTCCCGCTTGCAAGGTTTCGGCATTTCGTCCCAGAATCTCCCGTCCAATAGCCGGCCGTTAGCGGACTTTCTGAATCCTCCCCATTGTTTGAAGAAGAAGGGAACTCCACTCTTTTTGCACTGCTTACGTATGTCCCGTACCCATTGTAGTTTTATCGGTCGGCAGCCGGGCCCCGACTCGCCGCCCACTATAACCCAGTCGATTCCATCAAGTGCTAGGTCGGGGATCGGCGCTAGCAGGGGTTCTAAAGAGAGAAACCTTACAGCTGCACACACTGTACGAAGGTCGGAAATCCGACTGATGAACTGAGGCGATTCAACACTGACCCCCATCCAAACGTTACTGGGCCATATCAACTGTTGTGCTAGTTCCACGAGACGCTCCGACCGTTTTGTCAGGACTTGAAAAGTGTGCCAATGAGCCTTGCGCATCACTTCGAATACTTGCGCGATGTACTCTTTGGGTATGCGTTCATGAAAGAGGTCGCTCATTGAATTCACAAAAATGACGCGCGGGGTTCGCCACCGCAAGGGAAGGTGAAGCATCGAGGGCTGCAGCGTAACTTCGAAGCCATTGCGGTATTGGCGGACGCCCATTGCCTTCAGGCGCTTTGCAAGCCGCTCGGCATAACAGTGAGCGCAGCCCGGACTAACCTTTGAGCAGCCTGTTACAGGATTCCAAGTGGCCTCGGTCCATTCAATTGAAGAAATCTGTGCCATTGGTGCCCCTCTTGTTATGCATTGCCAAGCAAAGGTATTTGGTCTGTACTATACTTCAAGACCTCATCCCACAATGTGCTCGCAAATTTGTTTCTTGAGAAAAGAGCCAGGTGGTAAAGAGGTTGGTTCTTATCAGCCCTGACCTTTTTCATCTTGTGGAATGGCAGATTTATGTATCCCAATGTTTCCATTTGCCTAGAATACTCCTCTGCAAGAAAGCGTGGGAATTTGATTCCCTTAAGGCGTTCGTGCTTCCATCGTGCCCGCCATGATGTGGTGCCAAGAAATTCGTCTACCTTTGAATTTCTCTTGCTGGTGTAGTGTTGTTCGTTTCGATTTGCATCCATGTACAGGGCAAGTAGTACTACAAAATCAATTTTTCTTTGATGAGAAAGTGCGCGCATAGTCGAAAACTTGATGCTGATGTTAGGGGGATCGACGAAGCAGAAAGAGAGAACAGTACGAATCTTGGAGTGTTCGGGGATAGCCGCGCAGATTTGGTGAGCCTGCTCGTCGCAGTCTCCATGGACGTAAGTGACATCACTCTTGGGGAACAGGCGGTCAACACGTTTTTGGAGAGCAAGCAGAAGGCTGGCGTCAGCCTCACAAAAGATGTGCTTGTTAAATGGGTCAGTGATAGCGAGCGCCAACAGCGGGGATCCATAAACTAAGCGGTCAGTGTGCCTAATGCGAGCAAATCCCGCTCCCGCGTAAAGGTCAATGTACACTCGTACATCCCATTTGTTCTTCATTGCGGTTGAAAACAGTCTATCGTAGAGGCTCACCAATTTGTACTTGTCTTCTGCCCACCTGCCAACTTCCGGGGTTAGCAGGCCGTCAGGCTCAGGCGCGGCAGGGAGTTTGTAAGGCATGTGGCGCTCTACGCTCGTATTCTAGGTTGCTGCACGATGAGACTTTAGAGATCCATCCATTTGGCCAACAGTATCACGCATGTTTCTCAGAATCCAGAATTCCCGTTATTATCGAGAATTCTTACACTGCCTCGATGCTGTGGGACCACTCAATTTCTGCGGTTTTGCTCAGGGTGGCAGCGACGGAGCAATACTTCGTTCGGGAGAGCTCGATGGCGTGGGCGACGGCTTTGGGGTTGAGATCTTTGCCGGCCAGGGTGAAGTGAACTTTGAGTTTCGTCCAGACGGTGGGCGGGTCGGAGGCGCGCTCGCCTTCGACGCGGATTTCCAGCCGCTTCAGGTTCTGCCGTTTCTTTTTCAGAATTATCACCACGTCGATGCCGCTGCACGCGCCCAGGCCCATGATGAGCAGCTCCATCGGGCCGGGGCCGGAGTTGCGCTGGCGGTCGCCGTCGAGCGTGAGGGTGTGGCCGCTAGGGCCGGTGGCGCGGAATTGTTCGCCCTCGGTCCAGGTGATGGTTGCTTGTTGCATGATGTTTTACCTCAGGGGCTGAAGCCCTTTTTCTCTTTGGGCTGCTATCGGCACGGCTAAAGCCGTGCCCTGCCAAAAGCGGGCTAGGTGATGTGCTTGACTTCGGCGGCGAGTTCTTTGCGCACCACGCCGACGAAGCTCTTGGCCAGTTTGGGATCGAACTGCGCCCCGGCGCAGCGCTCCAATTCCTCCAGCGCCTCCAGGCAGCTGAGCGAGGTCTTGTAGGTGCGCTCGGTGATCATGGTGTCGTAGGCGTCGGCGATGGCAATCAAGCGCGAGCCCAGCGGCGCTTCCTCCCCTGTCAGCCCGTTAGGGTAGCCGCCGCCGTCCCAGCGTTCGTGGTGGTGGCGGACAATGCGCTGCACGCGCGGGATGGAGCGCAACGGCTCCAGAATCTTCGCCCCCAGCATGGCGTGCTCCTTCATGATTTCAAACTCGTCCGGGTCGAGCGCGCTGGGCTTGTTCAGGATGCGCTCGGGGATGCCGATCTTGCCCACGTCGTGCAGGACGGCGGCCAGGCGGATTTCTTCAATCTCTTTATCGGGCAGGCGGAGGTGGTGGGCCACCAGGGTGCAGTAGCGCGCGACGTTCTGGGAGTGCCCCTGGGTGTAGTGATCCTTGGCGTCGATGGCGAACGCCAGCGAAGTCACCGTTTCTACCATGGCCGCGGGCAGCTCTTGCGACTCGTCCTGCCCGCCCAGTGAGTCGATGACCTGCTCCAAGCGGTGATAGACCTCGTCGAAAGCCTCCGGGCCGGTGGCGAACAGGCGCTTGATGGTCACGCCCAGGTAGGCCTCC
>JACZYA010000163.1 GCA_022571295.1 Acidobacteriota bacterium
GGTAGGCCTCCAGCACGTTACGCTGCCACTCCTTCTGCTCGGTCATCTTGTAGTGGTCGGCGCTGACGATCACGTTGCCGCCCTGGTGCTTGGCCAGGTACATGCCGGCGTCGGAAATCTGGATCAGCTCGGGGGCGGTGGGGGCGTGCTGGGGGAAGGTGGCGAGGCCGATGGAGGCGGTGATCTTGCGCTCGCGCAGCAGCGGGTCGTTGGCGATCCACTGGCGGAGCTTGTCGGCCAGGCGGTAGGCCTGGTCGGCGTTGGTTTCCGGCATCAGGATGACGAACTCGTCGCCGCCGTAACGTGCCACCACATCGGAGCGGCGCACGTTCTGCTCCAGCACGCGCCCGACGCGTTGCAACACCGAGTCGCCCTCCAGGTGGCCGAAGTAGTCGTTGACGAACTTGAACTTGTCGAGGTCGAGCAGCGCCAGCGAAAACGGGCGCGAAACGCGGGTGGAGCGCCGCCACTCGCTCGAAAGCGCTTCCATGAAGAAGCGATGGGTTTTGACTCCGGTGAGCCCGTCGGTGATGGCTTGCTCCTGCGCTTTTTGAAACGCGAAGGCGTTGTGCAAGGCGCTGGCCACCACGTCCGCCAGGGTGCGCAGCAGCAAAACGTCTTTGTCGTGGAAGGCGCGGGGCTGGCGCGATTCGATGTTCAGCACGCCCAACAATTGGTCGCCGTAGACGATGGGCAGGCACAGCACCGAAGCCGCGTCGGCCAGCACCGGCTGGATTGCGCGCGCGTCCTGGGGATTGTCCACTTGGCGCAGGGTGCCGCTCTGCGCCACCTGGCCAACGCAGCCTTCGCCTAACTTGAAGCGCCGGTTCAGCCCCTGGGCACGATGGCCGGCTTCAACCTGGATGACCACCTCACGGGTTTCGTAGTCGAGGATGCCCAGCCCGATGTGATCGTAGGGCAGCCCGAGGTGAAGCTCGGCGGCGATGGCGGCCAGCATCTCTTCTGGGTGCAGGGTGGAGATGGCGCGGCGGGAAACATTGTTGAGCAGCTCCAGTTGGCGGGCGCGCTCCTGCTCGCCCGCGAACAGGCGCGCATTTTCCATCGCCACTGCCATCTGCGCGGCCAGGATGGTCAGAATGTCCACGTGCCCCAAGTCAAAGGCCTTTTCCTGAGTGAGGCTGAACGTCCCGATGACTCCGGTGGGCTCGCCGTGTAAGAGAATGGGAACCGCGCAGAATGATTGCACGTCGCGTCGAGACTCGACCTTCAGCCGGTCGATGGTTTGCGAGAAATTCTCCCGGATGAGCAGCGGCTCTTTGGTGCGCAGGACGTACTCCGTCAGCCCGTGGCCGGCGCGGCGCTGGCGTTTGGGCCAGAAGTGCCCATCTCTTACCTCCAGAGCAAAGGTGACTTCGTCGGTGTGTGAATCATAGAGCGCAACGTAAAAGTTGTTGGCGTCGAGCACTTTTTGTATTTCGGCGTGCACACAGGTGAGGAGCTCATCCACGGTCAAGGTGGAGCTCAGCGCCCGTCCGATTTCATTCAGCAAGCGCAACTCCTCCGTGCGCCGGCCGGTCTGCTGGTGCAGTTGGAAGTTTTCCACCGCCATCCCTACTTGTCCTCCCAGGCCGACCAGCAGACGAAGCTCCGCCGGAGCCAAGCGCCGGGATTCCGGCGAGGCCAGCAGCAGCAGTCCCTGATCGCCGCTTTTGGCGCGCAAGCTGGCCGCGACCAGCATGCGCACCCCTTCGTCCCGCGCCGTGCGTTGCAGGAGTTCAAATTCTTCCTTCCGCCCAAAGGCAATCGCGGCTGAGGCTTGCTCCACCTCCGGCAGCACCAATAAACCGCCCAGCCGGTTGACGGTGTGGTGGAGATAGGGCAGCAGGCCGAGCCGTTCGGCTTCATGCAAGAAGCGCCCCACGTCTCCGCGCTGGATGCTGATCTGGGAGCCGCCCGCGTCCAGCACCATCACCCCCGCCGGCAGGTGCAAGGCCGCCAGCAGGCGCTCCAGGGTCTGACCGATCATCTCCTGCAAGGTATCCGCATACTGGGTGGTGGTGGTGACCAGGTTAAAACCGGTCAGTTCGAGCAGGCTGCGCTCCAGGCTGCGCTTTTCGTTCTGGTAGAAGACAATCAACATGCTGACGCCCACCAATTGTTCCGGCAGGCTGACCAGGAAGGCGGTATAGCGGGTGAAAGAGAGCGCCGTCGAGCTGCTCAGCGGGGCGGCCAGAATCAGCAGCGCCCAGAGAAAAAAGGAAACCGCCAGGATGGTTCCTCCGCCCAGGTCGCGGCGGCGGCTTTCCCGCCAGAAGTAGACGCCGGTGGCGCCGGCCACCACCCCGATGCCGATAGAAATCGGCACCTGCGCGGCGATTCCTCCGGCTGCGGTCTGCACCAAAACCCAGAGGGAAAAAACCGGCGCCAACAATCCTGTCCACCAGGGGCTTCCCTCGCCCCGCGCGAATACGCGCGCTGAGTCCAGAAAAGCCAGCAGGCCGAAGGCGAACAGCAGCGTGTCCACGCCGGGCGGCAGCAGGGTCGGGGAAGGCTCCGAGACCCACAGCAGGTGGGCCAGATAGTGCAGCGCCAGCAGCGTCCAGCCCGCCGCCCAGTAGAAGAGATAACGCTCGCGCCTGAGATGGTAAACGTAGAGGAAGAGAACAGCCAGAACTGCTCGCCCCACCAGGGGGACCAGGGCGTATTGTGGGTCGGCAGGTGTCAGCACCGGAGCGTTAGGTTCCTAGGGCGCATCCTCATCTTGAGAAGCGTTTCCGCTTCCTGGCCGACTGCGCTGATACTAGCGGTTTCCCCGCCCCCGCGCAAGTTTTCCTGCCGCGAGCGCAACCGCTTTGCGACCGGTGCGTTGGCAGGGTGCAGTGGTTCGCGTATTATGAAGCGTGCCCGCGCGTGACAAACATGACTGAAAATAAAGTTCGGGTTCGGTTTGCGCCTTCGCCTACCGGCTTCCTGCACGTCGGCGGCGCGCGCACGGCGCTCTTCAACTGGCTCTTCGCCCGCAATCAGGGCGGCGTCTTTATCCTGCGCATCGAAGACACTGACGCCGACCGCTCCCGTCCCGAGCTGGTCGAGGCGGTGCTCAATGGCCTGCGCTGGCTGGGGTTGGACTGGGACGAAGGGCCGTATTTCCAGTCGCAGCGCCTCGAAAGCTATCACGCCCTGGCCGAGCGACTGCGCGCCGCCGGCCACGCCTATCCTTGCTTTTGCACCCCGGAGGAGCTCAAGCAGCGTCGTGAGCAGGCGCAGAAGGCCGGCCGCCCGCCCAAGTACGACGGGCGTTGTCGGAGGTTGGCGACCGAAGAAGTGGCGGCGCGGCTGGAGCGCGGCGAGCGCCACGCGCTGCGTTTCGTTGTGCCGGAGGAAGGCCGCACCGCCTTCGACGACCTGGTGGCGGGCCGGGTGGAAGTGGCCCACGAGGAGATCGAAGATTTCGTCCTGCTGCGCAGCGATGGTCAACCCACCTACCACTTGGGCGTGGTGGCCGACGACCTCGACATGCGCATCACCCACGTCATTCGCGGCGCCGACCACCTCTCCAACACCCCCAAGCAGATTTTGATTTATCAGGCGCTCGACCGCCCCGCGCCCACGTTTGCGCACGTGCCGCTCATCCTGGGGGCCGACCGCACGCGGCTCTCCAAGCGCCACGGCGCCACCAGCGTCACCGCTTATGCCGAGGAAGGCTTCCTGCCGGAGGCTTTTCGGAATTTCCTGGCGCTGCTGGGGTGGTCGCCGGGCGACGATTCGCAACTCCTGCGCACCGAGGAGTTGACGCGCCGCTTCTCGCTCCAGCAGGTCAGCCGCTCCAACGCCGTCTTCGACCGGCAGAAGCTGGAATGGTTCAACGCCGAATATCTGCGCAGCGAGCCGCTGGAGAAAATCCTGCCTGACATTGAAAAGGAGCTGCGGCGCGCGGGTCTGTGGCGCGATGGGTTTGCAGCGGAAGAGAGGGAGTGGTTCGTCGCGGCGGTCGAGCTGCTGCGCCCGCGCGTGCGGCTGCTGCGGGACTTCTCCACTTGGGCGCGGGCTTTCTTTGCCGATGAGTTCGACTACGACCCGGCCGCGGTCAAGAAGTTCCTTAAAGACGACCGGCTGGCCGGGTTCTTATCCGAGGAGTTGCAAGCGTTGGAGAAAGTTTCCGATTGGTCGCACGACGAGATTGAGAAAGCCGTCCGCGGTGTGGCTGAGAAGAACGGCGTCAAGGCCGGGCTGCTCATCAACGCCACCCGCGTGGCACTCACCGGACAGGCGGTGGCCCCGCCGCTGTTCAACACCATGGAGCTGTTGGGGCGCGGCCGCGTGTTGCCCCGCCTCGCCCGCCTGATTGAGCGCTTCGCCGACCTCACCGCCGCTTCCCGCTGAGTTTTCTGCCGCGCTTTTTGTATTGGCAGGATACGAGTCCCCCGTGTGCGTTGACTTGCCTAACGGGCGCGACCTAAGATGCCTGCCTGCCGACGGGCAGGGCCACACAAAGCAGGGTTAGTTTCCCGTGATTGGCAAAACGCTCTCGCATTATCGTGTCGTCGAAAAAATCGGCGCCGGTGGCATGGGCGAGGTTTACCGCGCGCACGACCAGCGGCTGGAGCGCGACGTCGCTCTGAAAGTGTTGCCTACCGGCACGCTGGCCGACGAGGCCGCCCGCAAGCGTTTCCGCAAGGAAGCCCTGGCGCTCGCCAAGCTCAACCATCCTCACATCGCCACCGTGTTCGAGTTCGGCACCCAGGACGGAGTGGACTTTCTGGTGATGGAGCTGGTCGAGGGGGTAACGCTCAGCGACAAGCTGGCAGGCGGGCCCTTGCTGGAAAAAGAAATCGCCCGGCTGGGAATGCAGCTGGCTGAAGCACTCGAAGAGGCGCATGAGCGGGGAGTGGTGCACCGCGACCTCAAGCCCGGCAACGTGATGGTGACGGCGAAGGGCCAAGCCAAGGTGCTGGATTTCGGACTGGCGAAGCTGGTGCGGCCGGACGTTGCTTCCGCCACAGCCACCACTGAGAGTTTTACCGAGACGCAGGGCGTGGCCGGGACGCTCCCCTACATGGCGCCGGAGCAGTTGCGGGGTGAGCCGGTGGACGCGCGCACGGACATCCACGCGCTGGGGGCAGTGCTCTACGAGATGGCCACCGGCCAGCGGGCTTTTCCGGACCGGCAGGCGGCGCAGTTGACCGCGGCGATTCTGCAGCTGCCGGTGTCGAGCCCGCGGGCGCTCAACCGGCGGGTTTCGGTGGAGATGGAACGGATAGTACTGAAGTGTCTGGAGAAGGAGCCGGAGAACCGCTACCAGTCAGCCAAAGAGTTGGCGGTGGATCTGCGGCGGCTGGGAGTTCCGAGCACCGCTGTTCGAGCGGAAGCGCGACCGAGGCCACAGCGGAAGGCCGTGTGGGCGGCGGGCGTTGCCCTAGTCGCCTTACTGGCCGTGCTGGTGGGACTGAATGTGGGCGGGCTGCGGGACCGGCTGCTGGGCGG
>JACZYA010000164.1 GCA_022571295.1 Acidobacteriota bacterium
GCGAAACCGCTTGCCTGCTGCTGACCATCCCCGATTTAGGTCGCGACGCTGTACAAAAACGTTCACCTCCATTTGTTCCACCGCGCCACCGATAGAGTGTGCAATGAAGTGGCCCTTGTCCCAGCCCTGCCCAAACATCTTCTCCGTAGGCCCAACCCAACCCTTGAGTCGGGAATCGTCTCGTGCCTTTTCTTGCGGCTCAGATCGACCAAAGACTCCGACAAGTCTAGCTTCCGCAATCGGGTCGTACGGTACAGCGCCGCTCGCCTCCAACGAGGCATAGTCGTCGTAGTAGTAGACGAAGGATTTGTGTGGAATGCGGAAAACGCTCGTCGGTCGCGGCGACATCTCCTTATACGCATCGTGCCACAAATGGGGTAATTCTTCCATGAGGAACGCGGTCATTTCTTCAACTGAGCAGTCGCCAAACTGGTCGAGAAGCGAGCCGTAGTCCAGCATGCTTGCGCGCGATTCCTCCATGAGCCAATTATACGGTGCTGAGGCTTGGCCGGCTGCGTCGCCGGAACGAGTCGCGCCATTTTGTGCCCCACTGAATAAATCTCAACACCCTCTTCCATTTCCTCCTCCGGCGTCTTGAGTTGGCTGTATCGCTGACCATGCGCTTGACCTAGCCCCCGCTCGGGAGTAGGGTTAGCCCAGATTCCCGCGGTGGAGAAAACCATGAGAAAAAACGTAGCACTTTCCCTGGTTCTAGTTGTGTGCATTGGCTTGAGCGCCCTGGCGGCAGTACGCGGGGACAAAGCCATGTATGTCGGCGGAACCCTCGACATTCCCGAAAGGACAAAAGGGAAGCTGGATTTGTCTGGCGAGGATGCAGCGGTCTTTCTTTCCAAGAAAGGAGAACCGCTATTTGAGATTCCGTACGCGAACATCACCTCACTGGAGTACGGCCAAAAGGCTGGGCGGCGCGTCGGAGTCGCAATTGCAGTCAACCCCCTGTTTCTGTTTTCCAAGAAGAGAAAGCACTATGTGACCATAGGCTTCAGCGACGCAGAAGGAATCAATCAGGGCGTCGTACTGGAACTAGCCAAAGGAACAGTGCACAAAAGCGTAACCACCTTTGAGACGCGAAGTGGGATGAAGATCGAGTTCGAGTCTGAAAATGCCAAGAAGCACTATGAGAAGGGGGCAAAATAAGCCATGAGAAAGGTACTGAGTCTAGTACTGGTCGGTTTCTTGCTGTCTCCCAGCGTGGCGCTCGCAGCCGTCCGTGGCAAGCAAGTTATGTACATGGGTGGAACGATCACCGATGTCCCAGAACGCACAAAGGGTCGCCTCGACTCTTCCGACAGGGATGTCCTGACCTTCACATCCCCGGCTGGGAACTTCGAGATTCGCTATGACCAGATGACTTCCTTTGAGTACGGCCAAAAAGCAGGGAGACGACTGGCGATGGCTCTAACATTGACAATATGGGCGCTTTTCTCGAAGAAGCGAAAGCACTACATCACGATTGGTTTCAATGACGAAGATGGAACCCCTCATGGCGTTGTCTTGCAAATCCCCAAGAAGTACACAAAGGTGTACATCATAACGATTGAGGCCCGCAGCGGTTTGAAGTGCGACTATGAGTCTGAGGAGGCCAGGAAACATGTGCACGGTTAGGCGTGTTCTGTTGGTGGTTTTGGTCCTGCTTTGCGTCCTTTCAGCCTCAGCCCAGGAAGACAAAGACATGGAAGCTGAGATCTCGGCGGAACTTGCCGCTATCAAACGCTTCTGTGTTGAACAATTCGTCGGGTTCAATCCAGGAGCTGCGCAAGCACGCGAGATGGCCATTGCCAATCTCTTTACAGCCAAGAAATTCCGGCTAACCGAGAACTGCGAGAAGGCCGATGCAATCCTCAAGGGATCAGTGACTCAGAGCAAAGATGAGCGCTTCAGGGCCGAAGGTGAGAGCGTTGATTTTGGAGTACTGGCTGGATATGCAGGCAGAAATTCCGGGGCTATTGGAGCGGTACGAGGCGGGAAGTCTGAAACACTTGCCTCCGCAGAGACCATTTCGCAGGCTTCTATCACTCTACGAGTCGTCAATAGTGACGGTGACATCTTGTGGGCACACACAGAAGAGGCCAAAGCCGGAAAGGTGAAAGGCCCGGTCGCTTTTGCGTTGGAACGTGCGGTTAAACGCCTGATCCGCGATATTGAGAAAGCTCGGAAGGCGATAACAGCGTCAGGCTCTTAGCCGGTCCCGCCGGCGGCAGCTGACTACGTTGATTCTGTCCAAGACCCCCCTACCGTCACTGTAGGGGTGGTACCACCCCTAGAGGCTTTTAGCTGGCCGAGAGAGGCAACTTTTCACGCTGGAGTTTCACTGTCCGCCACAATGCTAGTTGGGCTGTCCCCACAATTTTTTTCATCCCAGGGTTTCTTGGTTTTCGCTCAGGGGCTTGGGCAACGAAAAAGCGAAAATAACGCTTGCATTCCTGGAGGCTCTTGGTATCATGACTCTTGCAACAAGGAGGAACGAGAGAAGAGTAGCTAACTCATCCTGAGCGGCTTTTGACCGCCTAAACACCTTCGAGGCACTTTTGATGCCCATCCCTTTCGGGGGTTGGGCTTTTTTGTTTTTAGGGTAGGAGGAAACATGAAGCTGAGTGGAAAACAGATACGGGCACTGCGTGAGGCAGCGAACCTAAGCCAAGTCGAAGTTGAAAAGCTGACGGGCGGGCTTGTGCACCGCATGGTCCTGAGCTTTGTGGAGAACGGCCACCGAACCCTGTCCGCTGAGCAAGAGACAGCCGTTCATCGTGTTCTCACTCGCGCTGTCCGCGACCGCGCACGAACCATCAGCAGGGCGGCGGCGCAAGCCGAGCGTTTGGAAGTGGCGGTTTGAGTTAGACAGACCCCAACCGCGTATTAGGCGCGGCCAGGGGAAGTTCAGGGTGAAACGGTACTGGATATGAGCATTGTAGAGCAGCGTCAAACAAAGTCAAGAGTTTCTAGTTTCCCTCCCTCTGGCCCGACCAGCCGCAGTCCGAACCAGCGCCAGAAAATTATTGAACTCCTACGGAGGAACGGTAAAGCCGGACTTTTGACCGGCGATTTTCTTAGGATGCCGTGCGCCAGATATTCCTCTAGGCTGCGCGAGCTTCGGCAGCAGGGCTTCGTAATTTCCACTGAGCGGATCACAGAAAGTTGCTTTAAGTACGTCCTAGTATCCGAGCCAGTCATCCCGAAGGCGCTCCCTACTTTCCAGCCACACCAAAAGGCAACTGCCCCGGGGCAACCGTCCCTATTTGCCGGAGCGGGACAATGAAGATCAACGGCAGTAAGCCCGGAGAGATCAACTACACGCCGCCCTATTCGACAGGGTTGCTCAAGCCGCCCCACGCAAAGCGGTTCGGCATAACCGTTTCTTTCTTTATGGCCCTTGAGGACAGGGTAACAGGCGGAGAAGGGACGACCGGCTTTGTGCTTGGCGGAAAACCTGTGACCGACGAGGAATTTGCAAAGAGCTTCGAAGTACACCCCAAGAGCATAGCGGCGACCCGGCGAAAGTTGGAGCGGTGGGGGTATATCCAGACCAAGAGAGCCAAGGGTGGAGCCTACACGGTCGTAGTGAAGAAATCCAAAAAGTGGGAGCTACTGAAGCGGCTCGGAAAGAATGAATCCGCTCCAGTCGGGAGCGAATACGCTCCAGAACGGAGTGAATCCACTCCAAATCGGAGCGAATACGCTCTAGCGGAGGGTTTGCTACCTATTAATGACAAGGTAGTGACAAGGCAGGGACAGAGGAGAAAGAAACCCGCTTCGCGGGCTTCCCACCCCCTGCACGGTGAAATCAGAACATGGTGTGCCGGGGAGTGGGAACGGAGATTTGAGAAAAAACCCCCCTGGGATGGCCGGGACAGCCTAGCGCTCAAAGAACTCCTGCAAGTACGCTCAGACTTGACACTCGCCGAGGTTCAACCCGTCTGGAAAAACTACATGGCAAGCACCAGGAAATTCTACAACGACACCGGATGGCCCCTGTGGGCTTTCTGCCAAGACTTTGCGGGCTTAAGCCTGCATCCAGTACACGACCGAGGGAAAAATCATGGACCAGCAAGAGCAGCCAAACCGAACGGAAGCGAAAAATACCGGGTTGGGATTACAGCCAGTGAGCTTGCCCGCCGGAACGCTCAACGAGTCGTGGGAGGAACGGATCGACGCTGAGGACAGCATCCTGTGGACGTGCCGCGATCCCAAAGTCCGGCGCGTGCTGAGACTGATTAGCCGGCGGCCCATCCTGGTGAAACAGAAAGCGGCCGGCATTCCGAAGGAATACAGGGCGGCTCGGCTAAGTACCTGGGATGAAAGCAAGAGCAACCCCTACACCTCCAGCATCGTGCGCGCCTACGTCCAGCAGCCAAGCCACAGTCTTTTTCTGACCGGGCCAGTTGGAACGGGAAAGACTTGGGCCATGTGCTGCATCGGGAACGAATTGTTGGGAAGAGGCCGAGTGGTCAAGTTTATCGGTGTCACTGACCTTCTCATGCGAATCCGCCATAGCTTTGCGAGTGAATCAGGGAGTGAGCTACAGGTCTTGGAGCCGTTCTTTGATGCGGAGTTTCTTCTACTCGATGAGCTTGGGGATGTTTGCCTGGACAGAGATCGCAAGGCTTCCGACTTCGCCGCCTCTCGCCTGCTGCTCTTGTTAGACAAGCGGTTTCAGACCGGCAAGCCCACGCTCCTAACGAGCAACCAGGACTTGCAAGGATTTACTGAATGGGTTGGCGATGAGCGCGTTTCTTCGCGGATTCGCGGAACGTGCGGAGCCGAAGGAATTATTGAGTTAGAGGGCCGCGACCTGCGTTTTGACGCTGTGCCTCAAGAAAGCGGAGTTGAGTAGTGCCAAGAACTGCGACCAAGGAAAAGCAGCACCCGGCGCTTCGGTACTTCGCCGGCCAGCCATGCGGTTCCTGCGGCTCTTGCTGGCAGCGTGTGTGGCCCAATGGCCGACGCCAGTGTGGAACGTGCGGAAAGACCTTGCTACGCAGAAAGGGAGTGAGAACAGGAATGGTTCAAACGGGAACGGGCTTCACGGCGTTCAAAAAACCTCTTCGCGAGGCTGTTTGCAAGTGATTGAAAGCAAGAGGGCGCGCAAGGGCAAAAACAGTGCGCCGAAAACACATGTTTTTGGAACAGTGCAAGGGTAGAGCGTGAAGGTCAACGGCCAAGGATCGGGATTGTCGCCAGAGTTGCGAAGCTGGATCGACAACTGCTTGGTGCCGATCCTTGTGCGGGAATATCTGGCCGAACGGGAGAGCAAGGAATCGGCTTGCTCTAAACCCAAACCTGTGAAAGACTCCGCCCCAATTCTGGTTTCAGCCGAGGAGGGCGAATGAACCCGCTCCGCTGCGCCGCGTACGCAAGGTATTCAAGCGACCGCCAAAGCCCCAGCAGTATCACGGACCAAGTCCGAAAGTGTCGGGAGTTCGCT
>JACZYA010000045.1 GCA_022571295.1 Acidobacteriota bacterium
TGGTCTGTGGGTGTTGGTGTCGGCTGAAGGCGAGCGGCACTACCGGCAAGCCGCGGCGACTCACGGGTAGCCACTCCGACGGGTTGGCTCGCGCGGGCATGATCTCCGTCATCATTCCTACCTTCAACGAAGAAGCTTCTCTCGAAGGGCTCCTCCAACAACTGGCCGCGTGCGCTGAACCGCACGAGGTGTTGGTGGCCGACGGGGCCAGCACCGACGGCACCGTGCCGTTGGCGCAGCGTTACGCGCGTGTGCTCAATTGCCAGCGCAATCGTGGCGGGCAGCTCAACTGCGCGGCCCGGGAAGCCTGCGGGGAAGTGCTGCTTTTCCTGCACGCTGACGTGCGTTTGCCTCCCGGGGCGTTGGCGGCGGTAGAGCGCGGGCTGGCCGACCCGGCCGTGGTCGGGGGGAACTTCGGGCTGGAGTTCGCGGGGGGCGACTTTTCCGACCGCGTCTTCACCGTCATCAGTCGCTGGCGGCGTTGGTTCGGCGTCTTCTACGGCGACTCGGGGATTTTTGTCCGCCGCGCCGTGTTCGACCGCCTGGGCGGGTTCCGGGAGTGGCCCTTGATGGAAGATTACGAATTTGCCCGCCGTTTAGTGAAGACGGGGAAGACGGTCTGCCTGTCCGAGCGCCTGTGGGTTTCTTCGCGGCGCTGGCAGCGGCGGCGGTTGTGGCGGACGATGACCTCCTGGTTCTTCATCCACACTCTGTATTACGTTGGGGTGTCGCCGCACTGGTTGGTGCGCTGGTACGCGCCCGTGCGCCCGAAAAGCGCAGAAAGGAAAGAGTGAAATATTAACCTTTCCTCCTTCTGAGCCGATTAGGATTAAGTGGTGCAGTCTGCGCCGAGGTTGTGAGCCGTAGGCGTCAACAAGGGTTGCGTTCAGGGGGAGGGATGCCCTATGATAAATAATCATACGTTTTTCGCGCCGGCTGCACTAGGAAGACATAGTCTTGGAACTGCCTGATCGCACCAGCTTAGCTCTTCTGGAGGGGAATCAATCCGCACGACGGGGGAGCGGGAAGAGGTGAACGCCCTCCTGCTTTCCGGCGGTGCTTGCTTTGGGCGGACGGGCGAAACGTATCTGGACAAAACCTGAATTGACGGGAGAACGACGAGGATGCCTCAGAAAAGTTTTTCGTGGATGATTGGCGGGCCGCAAGGGGGCGGCATCAACACCAGCGCCGAGCTGCTGGCCAAGGTGTTGTCCCGGGGCGGCTACCAAGTGTTCGGCAACATCGAGTACAACTCCAATATTAAGGGCAAGCACAGCTATTATCGTCTGCGCATCGCGGTTGAGCCAGTTCGCTCGCACCTGGAAGAAATCCACCTGTTGGTCGCGTTGGAAGACGAGACGCTTTTCGGCGACCTCTACCACGAATGGCCCGCCCACCGCGGCCACATCCACGAAGTGGCCGAGGGCGGCGGCATCCTCTTTCAGGAAGGCACGCAGGGCATCGAGGAGCGCTTGAACGGGCGCCGCGTCCACCTGTTTCCCATTCCCTACAGCAAGTTTGTCGAAGCAGCGCTCACGGCGGTGGGCAAGGGCAGCCAAGCGCACGAGTACCGCATCATGAACAACACCGCCGCGCTGGGGGCGGCGATTGGCGTGATGGGTTACGACATCGACCGGGTGGCGGCGGTAATCAAGGAGGGCTTCAAAGGCAAAGCAAGCAAGGTGGGCGAGATGAACGCCAACTGCGCCCACTTGGCCTACGACTACGCGCGCAAGCACTTTGCCGGCAAGTTGGAGTTTTCGCTGCCACCGGCCCCGGCAAAGCCCCGCAAGCAGATTATGATCAAGGGCACGCAGGCGGTGGGCATTGCCAAGCTCAAAGCCGGTTGCGGCATCCAGACCTACTACCCCATCAGCCCCGCCACCGACGAGAGCGTGTACCTGGAAGGGCAGCAGAGTGCCTACAAGCTGGTGGTGTTGCAGACCGAAGACGAGGTGGCGGCCATTGACGCTGCGGTCATGGCGGCGCACGGGGGCGTCCGCGCCTCTACCTCTACCTCCGGCCCCGGCTTTGCGCTGATGCCGGAAGGGCTGGGCTTTGCCGCCATCACCGAGGCACCCGGCCCGGTCATCCATGTCTACCAGCGCGGCGGCCCCTCCACCGGCTTGCCCACCCGGCAGGAGCAGGGTGACCTCCGCTTTGCCCTCTACGCCGGGCAGGGAGATATTCCGCGCATCGTCATGGCGCCGGGCGACTTGAACGAGTGTTTCTATGACACCTTCGACGCCTTCAACTACGCCGACCGCTACCAGGTGCCGGTGATCGTGCTGGTGGACAAGTTCCTGTCTGGCTTGTACGCGAGCCTGCCGCCATTCGACATGAGCGGGCTCACCATTGACCGCGGCGCGCTCTTCGACCCCAAGGCCAACGGCAACGGTCGCTACATGCGCTACCGCTTCACCGAGTCCGGCATCAGCCCGCGCAGCATCCCCGGCCAGGAAGGCGGCATGTTCTGGAGCACCACCGACGAGCACGACCAGGTGGGCCACATCTCTGAAGCCATCGGCAACCGCCTGGTGATGATGCGGAAGCGGATGGGCAAGATGGATTTGGCCGCGCGCGAAATCCCCGACGAGAAAAAGTTCACTTTTTCCGGGAACCCCAAGGCGCCGGTGAGCGTGGTGGCCTGGGGCTCGACCAAGGGCGCCATCCTCGACGCGCTGGCCCGGCTCGACCCCGAGCAGCAGAACTACAACTTCCTCCAACTCCGCATCTTCCAGCCGTTCCCGGTGGAAGCGGTGCAGCGGCTGCTGGGGTCGGCGGGCAAGATCATCACCCTGGAGTGCAACTACTCGGCACAGTTAGCGGGAGTATTGCGCGAGCAGACGGGCATCAAGGTGCACCACCGCGTGGTCAAGTACGACGGGCGGCCTTTCTCGGAAGACGAGGTGGTGGCCGCGCTGGAAAAAGCCACCGCCGATGGCGGAGAAGAAATCGTGATTGCAGACGGCCGTGTGATCGGTCCCGATTACGGTCGCCAGCAAGTGGACGAGATGGTGGAATTACGGAAGAAGAACGCCAAGATGAATGTGCCCATAGTGCCGCTGCCCCCAGGATATAATCGCTGAGCCGGACGAAGGAGAAAGACGATGGCTACGACCCCAACCAAAGTAGAATTCAAAATCAAGGACTATAAGGCCGACATCCACAACGACTGGTGCCCGGGCTGCGGCGACTTCGGCATTCTGACCGCGTTGCAGATGGCCTTGGTGAAGCTGCAAATCCCCTCCCATCGGGTGGCGGTGGTGAGCGGCATCGGCTGCTCCGGCAAGACGCCGCACTACATGCAAACCTACGCCTTCCATACTTTGCACGGGCGAGTGATGCCTTCGGTGACCGGCCTCAAGCTGGCCAATCCCAGCCTGACCGTGATCGGCGTGGGCGGCGACGGCGACGCTTACGGCATCGGCGCCGGCCACTTTGTCAACGGCGGCCGCCGCAACCTGGACATCACCTACATCGTCTTTAACAACGACGTCTATGCCCTAACCAAAGGCCAAGGATCGCCCACCATTGCACAGGGTACGAAGACCAAGTCCATGGCGGAAGAATCCATCATGCAGGCCCTCAATCCGGTGGCGCTGGCGCTGGTGTGCGGGTACACCTTCGTCGCGCGTGGCTACGCCCTCGACGTCAAGACCTTGACCGACCTGATTGCCCAGGGTATCCGCCATCGGGGCAGCACTCTGATTGACGTTCTGCAAACCTGCCCCACCTACAATGACCTGCACACCAAGCCCTGGTACGAAGGCAAGAAGCCGGGCCAGAACGGCATCTCGCCGCTCTACCGGTTGGACCAAACCGACTACGACCCGCGGGTGCAGGACCCCGCCAACCGCCGCGAGGTGTCGCAGAAGAAAACCCAGGCGATCCTGAAGTCGGAAGAAGACGAGCGGTTGCCGCTGGGGATTTTCTACCAGTGCGAGATTCCCACCTACGAGGACTACCTCGAAAAAAAGGGGCATATTGACCGCGCGCATCCGCTGGCGGAACGCGAGGACATCTTCCACCGCGACGTCACCCCGCTGTTGGACGCCCTCACCTGAGTTTCCGGTTCGCGTCGAACGTGTTGAGGTTGGCGGCGCAGTGGGTCTTTGAGTACGGTGGGTGAGAGGTTGCCCAGAGGGCATCTGGTTTTCCGCCGTCCATCGTCCATCAGGGCGAGCCGCTGGCGCGGCCCCGCCCGTTGCGCGCAAGGGAGAAAAGGTGGGAGATAGCCCTTTCCGGCCCTACGAACGGCTGGTTCGTATTAAGGTGCTGGGCAAAACCGTCGAGGTACCGGAGAAGAATATGCTGCTCCGGTGCTTCCAGTACGTCAGCCCGGAAACCATCCCCTACGGCCGCTTCTGCTGGAACCAGGAATGCCAGACCTGCCGCATCTCCTACCGTCTTCCCGGCAAAAGGGAAGAGACTCGGGAGGTTCTTTCCTGCAAGGTCCTAGTCGCCGAGGGGATGGAGATCACAGAACTGTCTCCCGAGCTTACCTGGAACCTCAAAAAAGCGCTGCGTCGTAGCAGCCGGACGGTGGAAGCAGGAAAGTGAGCCAGCCCGCACAGCCGAACTTCAATTAAAACTTGGCCGGGGCGTAGCCGGGGGATTCCGGGAAGCGTTGAGATTCGGAGGGGTTCGCAGGAAAGCGCGTCAGCGTAACGCCAGGAAGATCAGGCCGCCGATGACTAGCACCGCCGCCAGGATCACAGCTCCTTCGATCCACCACAGACGGCGTTCGCCTTCGGTGGGGTGCCGCCAGCCAATTCGTTGAAACATGGAAAGGCCCTCCGGGAGTTGATGAGTCTAGGGGGTGGGTGGAAAAGCGCCGGGTCTCTCGCCCGGGTTTCCTTCTGATTCGGTATCCATCACAATTCTGCCAGCCAGATTGTTTCGCGAGCCCGCCCAAAAGTCAATAGCCTCCTCCTGAATGTGAGCAGTAGCCTATGTTGTCAGAAATTCCATAGGTCATCCTGCGCGTCTCCAGAGGGTAGGCGAACGGGAACAAAACGCCGTATATGAGTCCGGCACAGTAAGATAAAATGATATTGACAAAGGCATATTGCTGTGCTATGTCTATCTCGCCAAGGAGAAGAAGGAGAAGCAGGTGGAAACTCAAAAAAAACTAGCCAAGCTCGGTGACGAACTCCCTATTCTTCCTATCCGAGATCTTGTCCTCTTTCCGCAGGCAGTTTCGCCGCTGACGGTGGGTCGGGCGGGTTCTCTGCGCTTGGTTAAGTCGCTGGGCGAAGGGGAAAATCTGATCGGCTTGGTGACGCAGCGGGACGCGCGCGTGGACAAGCCCGAACCGGCTGACTTGCATCAGGTCGGCACGGTGGCGGTGGTCCACAAAGTCGTCACTATGCCCAACCAGACTCTATTCGTGTTGGTGGAAGGCCTGCAGCGCATGCGGCTGCAGGAGGTGGTTCAGCACGAGCCTTTCCTGCGGGCCCGGATCGAGCCTCTGCCAGATGTTTTCCCCTCGGAGCAGGGGGCGGAGTTCCAAGCCCTGGTGCGCAACGTGCGCGAGCTCTTCCAAGAAATTGTCGCCGCGGTGCCGCAGCTCTCCGAAGAGTTGCAGAACGTGGCGTTGGATTTCGGCGACGCCGCGCAACTGGCAGACTTTGTGGCGGCGTCGCTGCCGGTGTTCTCCACCCGCATCCGGCAAGAGTTGTTGGAGACGCTGGATGTGAGCGCGCGTCTCCGCCGGCTGAGCGAAGAGTTGCTGAAGGAGCGCGAAATCATCCGTCTGCGCTCGAAGATTCAATCCGATGTGCAGGAGCAGTTCAGCCAAACCCAGCGTGAGTACCTGCTGCGCGAACAAATGAAAGCGATTCAGAAGGAGCTCGGCGAAGCTGACGACAGCGAGCGCGAGATCGAAGAGTTACAGAAGAAAATTGACGATGCCGGTCTGCCCGAAGAGGCGAAGAAGGAGGCTGAGCGTGAGCTGAAGCGCTTGCGACACATTCCCGTTGCCGCCGCTGAGCACACCGTCGCCCGCACCTACCTGGAATGGCTGGCGGCCTTGCCGTGGGCGAAGTCGAGCGCGCAGGAGGTGGACGTCAAGCGCGCCGAGCAAATCCTGAATGAAGACCACTACGACCTGGAAAAAGTCAAGCAGCGCATGCTCGAATACCTGGCCGTCTTCCAGTTGAAGCGCGACCTTAAGGGCCCCATCCTTTGCTTCGTCGGGCCGCCGGGAGTGGGCAAGACCTCTTTGGGCAAGTCCATTGCCCGCGCCCTGGGCCGCAAGTTCGTTCGCATTTCCCTGGGCGGCATGCACGACGAAGCCGAAATCCGCGGCCACCGCCGCACCTACATCGGCGCTTTGCCCGGCCAGATCATCCAAGGCATCCGCCGCGCCGAGACCAACGACCCGGTCTTCATGCTCGATGAAGTGGACAAGCTCGGCCGCGACTTTCGCGGCGACCCCGCCGCCGCTCTGCTGGAAGTGCTCGACCCCGAGCAGAACCACAGCTTCCGCGACCACTACCTCGACGTGCCTTTCGATCTCTCCAAAGTCCTTTTCATCACCACCGCCAACATTCTCGATCCCATCCCCCCGGCCCTGCACGACCGCATGGAAGTTCTGGAGCTGCCCGGTTACACCGAAGAAGAAAAAGTCCACATCGCCCGGCAGTACTTGGTCCCCAAGCAGGTGCGCGAGCACGGCCTGGAGCTGGGGAAAGACTTGAGCTTCACCGACGAGGCCTTGCACGAAATCGTCCGCAGCTACACCCACGAGGCCGGCGTGCGCAACTTGGAACGCGAAAGTGCCGCCGTCTGCCGCAAGCGCGCCCGGCAAATTGCCGAGAAGAGCGGCGGGCTTTTGAACGTCACGCCTGAGGTGGTGCGCGAGTTCCTGGGCGCGCCCCGCTATCGGGTCGAGACGGAATTGGAAGAACGCACCAAGCGCCCGGGCGTAGCCGTGGCGGTGGCCTGGACGCCGGCGGGCGGCGACATCCTCTTCGTGGAAGCGGCGCGCATGCCGGGGATCAGCGGTTCGCGCGGCGAGTTCACCATCACCGGCCAGGTCGGCCAGGTGATGCAAGAATCCATGAAGGCGGCGCTGACTTGGGTGCGCGGCAGCGCTGAGCGCTACGGCATCGACCCCACCAGTTTCCAGAAGCACGACGTCCATCTGCACGTGCCCTCCGGCGGCATTCCCAAAGACGGGCCTTCAGCCGGCGTTGTGATGGCGACCGCGTTGCTGTCACTGTTCGCCGACCGGGCGGTGAAGCCCTACGTAGCGTTGAGCGGCGAGATTACCCTCAGCGGGCAGGTGCTCCCCGTGGGCGGCATCAAGGAGAAGGTGCTGGCCGCCAAGCGCAGCGGCGTGCGCATAATGGTGATGCCGAAAGACAACGAAGCCAACGTGCAGGAAGACATCCCCGCGCACCTGCGCGAGGGCATGACCTTCCACTTCGTCAAGACCATTGACGAAGCGCTGGGCTACGCCTTTGAGCCCAGCTTGCTCGCGCCCGTCCACACGACTCCGGCACGAGGCGGTCGCCGAGGCACCGCCCCCGAGCAGCCGCCCGCGCTCGGCGCCCTCCCGCACTAATCCGGCGTCCCCCTCGGCCTGATTTTTGGTTGCCGCAGTTTCTCTCCCACGCTAGAGTGTGCAGGCGTTGTGCGTTCCTGAGGATGCAGGACAGTCACAACTCCTCCACCTGATGAACCAGACCGGCGAGTTGGAGCGGGTCTCCCCAGCGGAGGAGAAATTTGAGCGCTGGCGCCGGCGCATCGGCCTGCTGGCCGGGCCGGTGGCGGCACTGGCGGTTTATTTTCTTTCTGCGGGTCTTCCCCCGGAGCAGCGCAGCTTGGCGGCCGTGCTGGTGTTGGTCATTGCCTTCTGGGTCACCGAAGCCATTCCCATCCCCGCCACCGCGTTGCTGGGGCCGGCCCTCTGTATTTTGCTGGGGGTGGGCGAGGCGCGCGACGTCTTTCGGGGTTTCGCCAACCCGGTAATTTTCGTTTTCCTGGGCAGCTTCCTGTTGGCGCGCGCCATGACGGTGAACCAGCTTGACCGCCGCGTCGCCCTGGGCATACTGCGTTCGCGTTTGATTGGGTCCTCGCCCGCGCGCATTCGTCTGGCGGTGGGGGCAGCGGCGGCCTTGCTGTCAATGTGGATCAGCAACACCGCTTCGGTCGCCATCCTGTTTCCGATTGTGGTCGGCCTCAGCGACGCGCTCGAGCGTCTGTTCGCCCGCGGCGGCCCGGCGCTGGTGCGCGCCGGACGCAGCTACGTCACCGGCTTGATGTTGATGACGGCCTACGCCGCCACGGTGGGCGGCTTGGCGACGCCGGTCGGCAGCCCGCCCAACCTGATCGGGTTGGGCATGATGGATACGATGGCCGGGCGGCGCATTCCTTTTTTCGAGTGGATGCTGCTGGGCTTGCCGATGTCACTAGCGCTGTTCGCGCTGCTGGCTTTGTTGATGCGTTACCTGCACCCGGCGCCTTCGCAGCGCCTGGAGGGGTTGGACGCCGCTCTGTCGGAAGCCGGCCGCGGCATCGCCCCCTGGGGCCGCGCGCAGACCTACACGCTGCTGGCCTTCTTTTGCGCGGTGGGGTTGTGGGTGTTGCCGGGCGCGGTGGCGTTGTTGAAGGGTACTGAGGACCCGATCTACCAGCTTCTCAGCCAGCGTCTGCCCGAAGGCGTGGTCGCGCTGCTGGCGGCCTCGTTGCTGTTTCTCTTGCCCGTCTCCTGGAGTCCGCCGCGCGGCGCGCTCGCCTGGCGGGAGGCGGTGCAGATTGACTGGGGAACCATCCTGCTCTTCGGCGGAGGATTGAGCCTGGGCGGCCTGATGTACTCCACCGGGTTGGCCGAGCGGCTGGCGCACGGGCTGCTGGGCACGGAAGGCTCAATCAACTTATGGGCATTCACCGCAGCGGTGACGTTGTTTGCATCCTTGCTTACTGAAACCACTTCCAACACCGCCTCCGCCAGCATGATCATTCCGGTGGTCATCGCGGTGGCACTGGCCGCGGGCATCTCACCGCTGCCGCCGGCGCTGGGCGCGACGCTGGGCGCGAGCTTGGCGTTCATGTTGCCGGTTGCGACTCCGCCCAACGCCATCGTGTACGGCTCCGGCCGTATCCGCATTCTGCAAATGATCCGCGCCGGGGTGCTCTACGACCTGCTGGGCGTGGGCGTGGTGCTCCTGCTGCTGCGAATCCTCTGTCCGTTGCTCGGCCTGGTGTGAGGAAATAGCTGCCCGGCAAGCGCGCACAGGGCGCGGGAGCAGCTAGTCCGGCGGGGCGGGGAGGTCGCGGAAGGAGAAGCGGGTTTCGATGCCGGTGAATTCCTTGCCATCCACTTCCGCGTAGGGGTAGATGAAGTAATTCAGCGGCTCGCCCTGCTGCGGGGGGGCGAGGCGAATGTCGCGCCCGGTGGTGAACAGCACCCGGTGTTGGTCGTGCGCGCCGAAGAAGTAGTCGCGCTGGGCGGGGTTTTTCCACGCCTCGGAAGCGTCCACCGGAATCCAGCCCACGCCGTCGAGATAGAACTGGGCCCAGCAGTGGTAGCCCGGAATCTCTCCCACAGTTTGTTTGCCGGGGAGGGGAAAGCCGATCTCAAACCGCGCCGGAATGCCGGCTGCGCGTATCATGCCGATGAAAAGGGAGTGGAAGTCGGTGCAGTTGCCGCGCTTGGTGTTGCAGGCGTAGATGGCGTCGCCCCGCCCCCAGCCGTCGCCTGATTTGTCGTAGCGCATGGTGGAGACCACGTAATTGTAAATGGCGCGCGCTTTGGCCAGCGGCTCCTGCAAGCCGCGCGTTTCCTGCTGGGAGAGCGCGCCGATCATCCCGTCCAGCGGCACCAGCCGGTTCGGTTGCAGAAAGTGTGCGAACTCCCCGGTCGTGCTGGCCTGCGCGCTCAGAACCGAGAACACCGGCCGGACCGAGACGCGATGCTCGCGGCGGGTGACGCGAAACCGCAGCCGGACTTCCACCGGGCCGTTGTGATGCTCCAGCGGCGCCTGGACAAAAATGTATTGGTTGCCGAATTCCGGCTCCCGCTCGCGCGTGAAGGGAAGCGGCGACTCGATGGTCAGGTTGCTGATGGTCTGGTGCTCATCCGAAGGGGGCAGCGGAATCCAGAGGCGCAAGCCCTCACTCCCCGCAGGAAGCTCGGGAATGCGGGTGAGGTAGGTGAACTCGAAGGTGCGCACCGCAAGGGCTTCTTCGCGCGACGAGAACCAGAAAAAGAGGCCGACGGCCACGACCAGGATGATGACGATGCTGTTGCGCGCGTTCACTCTTCCCTCCTTCTCAGTACATGCCCCTTTAGAAGCACGGTTCGCGTCTCAGGGTTCAAAAATGTGGTCCGAGGGCCCCCGGTTCACAGGGTGCTCAAATGAAGCCGTGGACCCGAGAAATCAAGGCAGTCTAGCACAGAGGAAATTCACAGCAGGGAAAAAATTTCGATAGCGGGCCATTCTGCAAATGGGAAACTCACGCCGAGCCCCGTGGCACCTGCCACGGGGCGGTTGGACCGCAATTCCGCCCAGCGGCCTCGCAAGTTATAAAGAGGGCATATTGTCAACCGACGCAGGCTGCGGTTAGACTCGCCGCGCAATGGAGTTGACGGTATTTTTCATTCTGGCCGGATTGTTGGCCGTGCAGAGCCTGATTGCCTTGCAGGACGGCGCTCGCTTCCTGCGCTTCGTCCGCCGCCGGCTCCAGCAACCCTTGCCTGCCTTTGCTCCACCCACCACGGTTGTCTGCCCCTGCAAAGGCCTCGACGCCGAGCTGGAGGTCAACCTGCGCGCGGTGCTGGAGCAAGACTATCCCAATTACGAAGTCCTCTTCGTGGTTGCTGACCCCGCTGACCCGGCGCGTGCCGTCTGCGAGCGCTTGGCGCGTACAAGCAGCGTGCCCGCACGCGTCCTGGTGGCAGGACCGCCGAGCGGCCGCGCCGAAAAGGTCAACAACCTGGAAGCGGGAGTCCGGGCCGCGCGAGCCGAGAGCGAGGCGTTTGTGTTTGTGGACTCCGACGGCCGCCCGCCCCGCGGCTGGCTGCGCACGCTGGTCGCTTATCTGGCCGACTCGCAAGTGGGCGCCGCCAGCACTTTCCGCTGGTACATCCCCGACGGCGACTTCCTCTCCGGCTTGCAATCGGCCTGGAACGGCCCGGGAATGACTTACATGGGCGAATGGAGCCGCAACTTCTGCTGGGGCGGGGGGACAGCCATCCGGCGGCAGACTTTTTATGAGATTGATGTGCCGCGCTACTGGGCCGGTTGCGTCAGCGACGATTTGATGCTCACCCGCGCCCTGCGCGATGCCGGCAAGCCGATCGTCTATGTGCCGCAGTGTTTGGTCGCCACCCACCACCCCACCACTTGGGCCAAGTTGCTGGAGTGGACCACGCGGCAGATTCTACTCACGCGAGTGTACGAGCCGCGGCTGTGGTGGCCGGCCATGGGGGTGCACCTGTTTTTCTGTGGAGTGTTCCTCTACGGATTTTTTCTGGCGGCTCGCTTGCTGCCGACTGTCTGGCAGACCAGCGCCACCGTTTTGCTCACACTCGCCGCCATTGCCGCGCTGGCAGTGGCCAAAGGCATCTATCGGCAGGCGTCGGTGTTGTTGTTGCTGCCCCAGCACCGCGAGGAGCTGCGCCGCACCTGGTGGAGCCCGACCTTGCAGGCGGCGCTGGTGCCGTGGCTGATGGCGGTGAACTTCATCCTCTCCGCGCTCACGCGGCGGATGACTTGGCGCGGCATCACCTACGAGCTGCGCTCCCCCTGGCAGACCGTGATTGTGGAATCGTCAAGCCGCTGACGGATTCATGCAGACAGGCTTTTGCTCTTGGTTGTCCAACCCAGCGGCCCTTCAGGGTGAGTCCCTGCCGCTGGGCACCCCAAGCAACAGGTTTGGTCGTTAAGAAAAGGCCGGCGATACCCGTACGGGTATCGCCGCTACCAAATCGGACGGAAGGGGTAGCGGCGAAGAAGCCGCAAGGATTCTTCGCCGGTATTGCCCGCGCAGTTCTACTTTCGGCGTTGGAGGCGCTTGAGGAGCTGGATTTGGCCGGCGTGATAGAGGTCGTGGGCAGCGATGCCGTGGATGTGGTCCACATTGCTCCAGATTGATTTCCTTGCCTTGGCCGCCAGCCGGTGGACCGGAAACCGCTCCACCGCCTTGCGAAGGCCCGTGTGTTGCTCCTGCAATAAGCGGACGTCCTTCGCCCAGGTTTTCGAGTCAGCCTTCTTCGGCAGCCTCGGGAAGTTGCTGCCGGGACGGGGGAACTTCCGCTCGGAGTCCCCGCTCAGTTTTCGCAGCACAATGTATTTCCAATAGGCCGCGTGCAGGACAAGTTCCCAGATGTTGTGCCGGCCCCGCGCCGGTCGCCACCGCGCTTCTTTTACCGTGAGACCACGAAGCGAGCCGCGCAGAGTGGTGCCGTGCCAGGCCTTTTTGTCGTAGGCTTGGTCTAGCTCCCGCAAGAGCAGTTGAATCCGGGGATCAGTCGCTTTGCGACGCATGGCTTCCTCGCAAGGAAGCAGCGGCGGCCAACCCCTTCAAGCTGGCCGCCGCAGTTGGGAACGTGTCCTGAACCTGAGCTCAGCCCCCGAAGAGCGGATAGTGGCTGGCGGCGACCATAAAGAACAGCATGGGGACGGAGAGCCAAGTGTTGGCGCGCGAAGCCAGGAAGGCACGCCGGGCCAGCGTGGCCGACTCGGCCGGGATGGCGGTGCCGTCCGCGGCATTGGCAGCCGTCCAGGCGATGATGCGTTTCTGCGCCGGCCAGATGATGCCCCAGACGTTCAGCAGCATGATGACGCCGATGCCGCCGCCGATTGCGATGGACAAGGCGCGGTTGCTGGCGTCCTCGTAGGTGATGGTTTCCAGGATGACCCATGCCATCAGCACAACCAGGACAGCGATCAAGACGCCCAGCAGAAGCCCGTTCTTGCTGAGGGTGCGAATGAGGAAGAACTCAATCGCGAACGCCACCAGCACCAGCCCAGCCCAGATGCCTGACGTCCGCATGGTCATCGAGCCCGGCGCGTTCACCGGCTCCGTGCCCAGGATGATCATCCAGTAGATAACTCCCGCCAGCACCGTGACCAACGCGCCCCAGCGGAACCACCACAGCGCCGACGGCATCAAGGCCGGGATGACTTTGCCCTTGGTGGGCCCGTCCAGTTTTTTCATGAAGTTCACGTTGACGAGGTTAAAGAAGTACAGCAAGCCGATCCAGGTGATGCCGGCCAGGATGTGAATCCAGCGCAGCAGGATTTGCACGATGCTGCCCGGATCACTGGGCGGCATAATTTTGGCCTGCAGAAAAAGTAAGAAAGCCTGTAGTTCTATCATAGTACCCTCCGACCGCAAAAGTAGGGGAATCCCCCGCTTCCAAACCCAAACAATGGCTCACGGTATACAAATCGGGGCTTGCTTGTCAATCGCGGTGTTGCAGGGCGCACGCGGGGGCGCAGCGGCGCTGGGCGGGTCCGCCGCCTTCGATGCGATGGAAGCGGAGGGTGTGGTCTACTTAGTTGTTTAGACTTTGGTCTTTGATGGCGGCAGCCGCGCCCGGAGCCGAAGGCCGACGTACCGCAGCGCCGACCACGATTTATTGGCCTTACGGCTCCGACTCACGGTTCAAACGGAAGGTGAAGCTGAATCCGTAGGTCGTAGCGAGGTAGGGGACCGGATGGTTGGCCCCAACGTCCGCGCTCGACGGCAGGTCGTGCAGAATCAAATTCGCCCCGTGGGTTCGGTTGAACCAGCCCACTTCCAGCCGTTGATCCCAGAAGAGTGCTATCGGAACATGCTTTTGGTGCGCAAGCGGAGCCGGCTCCTGGTAGATTGTCGCCGCCTCGACAGGCTGTGCGGGGCCGAGGTGCTGTACTCCGAGGGCTACGTCTGGGTGGTGCGCCGCCACGGAAATCGCGGAGGGCGCAGCTTGTACCCGGGGGGAGGGGGTCTGCGCCCTCGCGATTGTTTCGCTGCTTCCAATCACCAACAATGTCATCAGGCACGCTGCTAACTGTCTATGCATCGAGTCTCACTCATGCCGGCGATCGAGCATTATGAGTGGCACCATAAGGCGGCGGCGGGGAGAATGCTACTGGTGAGAAGGACAATTTTAGGACAGGTGAGAAACCTGTCCCTGCGGGCAGCTAAAGGGCAGAGGCGCGCGCTTGCAGGTGTTGCAGGATCAGGTCGTTCCGCCGTTGGACTCCGAACTTGGCCAGCAAGTTCGAGACGTGGAACTTCACTGTGCGCTCGGAGATGTTGAGCTTGTTCGCAATCTCTTTGTTGGCCTGGTTTTCCAGCAGCGCATCCAGCACTTCTCGCTCGCGCCGGCTGAGTTCGGTGGGGGCGCTCAGCAGGCGACGCCCGCGCGTGCCCTTCAGCATCGAGTCCACAAAGCGCGCCAGCAGGGAACGCGGCACCCAGAAGCCGCCCCCGGCGACCGCCTGCAAAGCCCGAGGCAGGTTCTCCCGCGCTTGCGCGTAGCTGAGCAGGCCCTTCACCCCCAGCCGAAGCAAGGGGAAGCCGTTGGTATCAGAAAACTTCTCGGCCACTACCAGCAAGCGGGCGGTGGGGAAGCGTTCCAGGATGCCGGCTGAGAGCGCCTCGGTGGACGTGCGCGGCATTTGAGCATCCACCACATAGACGGGAGCGCGCGGCATGGGCGCCGCCCGCATGTCCGGCGCCAGGGTTGACTCCAGCCGCCGCGTCTTGATGTCAAAACCGGGAAGAGAAAGTTGGCGTTGGAATTCTCCCAGCACCAGAGGATGCGGCGAGAGCAAGCAAACCTTCAGCCGGCGTGTGCGCTTGTTCTGTTTTTTCTTTTTGCTCTTTTTGATTTTTGGCACAGGCTGCAAGCTACCTGATTTGCCGCCCGCGGGCAAGCCCTGCTTGCATTATCCGGCCAATTGCCGACGCGTGTCAGTCAATGCGGGCGATCTGATTGTTGTCAATCCCGCGCGGGCCGCTCACCGCCAGCCACAGGGTACCTTTGGAGTCGCGCACCATGTGGCGCACAACGCTGCGGGGGGAGGGCAGAGGGAAAGTTTTGAATTCCTCTGTTTGCGGGTCGAACCGAACCATCTTGTTAGCGCCCGCCTCGTTGTACCAAACGGCGCCGTCGGCGCTCAGGGCGATCCCGTAGGGACGCGAGCCCGGCCCCGAGGGCGAGTCCCACTCTTTCCATTTGTCGCTGCGGTAGTCGTAGCGGCCCAGTTTCCCGGCCCGGTTTTCAGTAAACCAGACGTATTGGGAGTCAACCGCCAGGCGGCGCGGGCCGGAGTTGGGCGTGGGCGTGGTGAACTCTGTGATGGCGCCGGTGTCGGGTTCGATGCGGCCGAGCTTGTTGCCGTTCAACTCGCAGAACCAGACCATGCCGTCCGGGGCAGTCACAATTCCGTAGGGGCGAGCGTTTTCCGTGGGGACGCTGTACTCGGTCATGTCCTCGGTTTTGGGGTCGAAACGCACCACCAGGTTCGATCGCTGGGCCGTGAACCAGAGTCGCCCCTGGTGATCGAAGATGGGAGTGTGCGGGTCTTTGGCGGTCGGGGCAGGGAACTCGCGAAACTTTCCCGTCGTCGGGTTGAGCACGCCAATCTTGCCTTTCCAGTTCTCCGTGAACCAGATGTTGCCGTCGGCGTCGGCGACCAGCCCGTGCGGACCGGAGTCGGGCGTGGGGATGGAAAACTCGGTGAATTTTTCCTGTTCCGGGTCAAACATGCCCAGGGTGTTGGCTCGCTGGCCGGTGTACCAGACGCGGCCCTGTGGATCCACCGCCGGATCATGCGGCAGCGACTCAGGGGTGGGAATCACATACTCGGTAATTCGGCCTGCCAGCCCCGCCTGCGTTCCCTGGTCGAGGGTCGGCGGGACGAGCCGCCCTGAGGCGCTCAGTGCCAGCACAAGCGCCAGCAGCAAGGTCCAGAACAGAAAGTTCGCACTGTTTCGCATCGCTCCTCCTTTCACTTCCGCATGCTGGTTTATCATCTTCGGCCTGCACGTTTCAATGCCTGCTCGCCGGCGCGGCCCTCGATGGCGCTGAAAGCGTACAAGGGAAAAAGCTCCCGGAAAATCTTGGCGACTTCTTGGGCGAAACCAGCCGACCGCAACTGTCGCCGCTCGGAGGGAAACCGTTTGCGCACTACCCAGGCCCGGCAGCGTTTCCAGTCTTTTTCGCTGCGGGGTGTGCCGGGGTGCTGCGTCCACGCGCCCCGCTCGGTGGCGTACCAGTACATCTCGTACTTGCGGGAGAGTCGCCGGACCAACCGTTCCAGCGGCTGCGGGTTGCTTGCCCGGCGTGGTTTGAACAGCCGTTCGAGCGAGCTGTGCCGCCCATTGTAAGTGGCAAAGCCGCACGTGACCCCGTCGGCTGCGAGGCCGACGTAGAGGCGGGTGTCGAGCCCGGTAGTTCCGTGCGGCCCGAAGTACAAGTAAAGATTGCGCCGATAGGGAGATTTGTCGCGCGCGAAACGGATGTCGCGGTTGATGCGGGAGAAATTGCGGCCGGTCTTTCCGCTGATTTCAAAGTCGGGGTCGAGCGCCAGCACAACCGGCACCAGCTCTTCAAACAAGCCTTTCAGCGCACCGGCGACGTGTTGGTGGTAAATGGTCCGGTTGCGGTCCATCCAGGGCTTGTGGTTGTTGCGCGCCAGGCGGCGAAAGAATCGAAAGGCTTCGGGATGGAATCCGCGAAACTGCGCTCGTTGCTTCATGAGTGCTGTGCTTCCTCCATCCGCGCCAGTGCCCACCGTGCATGCTCGGCCAGCAAAGTATCATCCGAGGCGGCGAATGTTTCCAGCAGCAGGCGGAAGCGTGCATTGCCGGAGTTACCCATGGCGACAATTGTGTTCCGCAGCAAGCCGCGCCAGCGCGCCCGCTTGACCGGGCTGCGGCGAAAGACCTCCCTGAATTCCTCTTCCGTCAGCGAGGCCAGCCATTCCAGGCGGGGATGGAGGAAGGAGTCCTTCTCGGCCATAGAATCTCCCCGGACCGTAGCTGCAAGCGTCTCGGCGGCAGGTGCTGCTGGTGAAAGGCGCCCTTCGACTTCGCTCAGGGCAAGTGGAGCGGGCACGGGCTTGGGCGCGGAGGCGTGGTTGGGTAGGGCGCGGGGCTGAAACGGGGGCAGGTTGGTGACCAAGCTCTTGGCGTTCCACGGGCAGACGTCCTGGCAGATGTCGCAGCCGAAGACGTGCCGGCCCATGGGCTGGCGCAACTCCACGGGAATGGCGTCGCGCAGCTCAATGGTCAAGTAGCTGATGCAGCGCCGCGCGTCGAGCACGTAGGGCTCCACCAGCGCGCCGGTGGGGCAGGCTTCGATGCACAGGGTGCAAGCGCCGCAACCGTCGGGCAGCGGGTCGCCCGGCGACAACTCCAGATTGGTCACCAGGACGCCGAGAAAAAAATAGGAGCCCAGCTCGGGGTCAATCAGGCAGGTGTTCTTGGCCTGCCAACCCAGGCCGGCGTGTTTGCCATAGACGCGCTCCAGCACCGGCCCGGTGTCCACGTAGAGCTTGGCCTGGAAACCTGGGCCGGCTCGCTCGGCCATGCGCGCCCGGAGCGTTTCCAACTTCTCTTCGAGGACGGTGTGGTAGTCGTCACCCCAGGCGTAGCGGGAAATCCAGCCTCGTTCGGGATCGAGCGGGACCTCGGTCGAGCGGGGACGGTGGGTGTCGTAGGCCAGGGCGCAGCAGACCACCGAGCGGGCGTCAGGCAGCAGGCGGCGGGCGTCGCGGCGTTTGGGGTTGCGCAGGTAGTCGAGCGCGCCGGCATAGCCGCGTTCGAGCCAAGCGGGGAAGAGAGCGAGTTCTTCCAGGTCAGCCGCCGGTGCCACGCCCACCTTGTCAAAGCCGAGGGCGCGGCCTTGCTCGACCACCCAAGTGCTTGTTACCATCGCGCCCATTCTACTCTCGCTTGTTGCGGGCTGCACGCGGGGGGCACGGGCGCGCACTCCAGCGAGGAAGCATCAAAATGGTATGGAAGAAAAGTGGTGTTTTATTGGTTGATGCGCTTGAGTCCGGCGTAGGGGGAACGTGAATGAGCAAACAGACGGTGCCGCTGCTTTGCTTTTTCTTTTTTCTCACTTTGTCTCCGGCGGCGGCCGCGCTCACGCCCGTCGTGGACACCGCAGTCCAAAAACCGCAGTGGGTGTTGCCTCGGTTTCTTCTGCGCCGCGCTGACTACCGCGCTTGGCTCAACGACCCGCAGGCGGGCGACGATGCGCGGCGCATCCTGGCCCAGAAGCAATGGAAAAGCTGGCATGGTGATGCCAAACAACTGCTGCGACGAATCGAAAAGCGTCGAGCGTCCGGCGAGGCCGCCCGCTATGCTGAGTTGCTGCCCGGCCATCGCCTGGTGGTTGAGCAGCGCTGGGAGGAAGGGGCGCAGTTCTACCAGCGCAAGCTCCAGCAGCACCCGGGCGACTGGCAGGTGCGCTATCGGCTGGCTTGGCTCGCCTTCGCTCGCGGCCGGTTGGAGCAAGCGGCGGCGGCGTTCAGCCAAATTCTGCGCGGCAAGTCGAGAGAGATGCCGGACTGGGTCAGGGCCAGTTCCTTGCTTTACCTGGCTCGCGTGCACGACCTGCAAGGTGAGCGGGAGCAAGCGGTCAAGCTCTACGAGAAAATTGTGGACGACTACGAAGATTTGAGCGCGCATCAGTCGGCCCAACTGGGTTTGGTTACGCCCTACCGGCGGGTGAAGCTCGACGCGCGCTGAGGGCCGGGGGGGGGCGCAATGCGGGGAACTCCCTTTGTGGCCAATGAGATAGCTCCCACTCGGTGGGGAAAACCGCCCGTCTGACCCCACATTCTCGCTATTCGGCAAAAAGGCTTTCCGCACCCGGCACCACCCTGAGTAATATCCGCGCGATGAACGGCTTGGGTGGGTTGTGTCGGGGTCTAGCAAGAACCCGGGAATGCCTAAGTTAGAGAGAGGCGATTTTCTACTTTCGTTGTTTGCAGGTAGGACGCTATTTTTTACGAGGAGTGAGGTGTACTGATGATGCCGATTGGCAAGCAGATCATGAAATGCTTTGACAGTGCCATAACTTTCTCCGCCGGTGCTGCTTTCAACTCCATTCAGTTCTTCAACAAGTACCGCCCCAACCCTTCTTTCATTCCCAAGTGGTCAGAGAAACCTCTGCAGAAATCCTGGGAAAAGACCAAGCCGGTCTTGGGTTTCCCCCGCAGCACGGATTCCCTCTGCCCCACCTGCGTCCGAGAGGCGCGCGACAGGATTATTAACGGGGGAGACGACTACCGGATCTTGATTAATGAGCACGTGGGCGAGATCAAAGCTCAAATCATTGAGCGCGACGGCCAAGTGTGGATGATCAAAGATTGCCCCAAGCACGGCCACTTTGAAGACATCATGGCCGTCGACTCCAAGTTCCTGGCGTGGATTGAGAAGAACTTCCACGGCCGCGACATCGCCGCCCACAACGACAAAGACCTGCACAATCACGGCACCAGCAGCATCCAGCATGGGCGCGGCTCGGTGCTGACCGTGGACCTCACCAACCGCTGCAACATGATGTGCGACCCGTGCTTCATGGATGCCAACCAGGTGGGTTTCGTCCACGAGCTGACCTGGCAGGACATCACCGAAGTTCTGGACAACGCGATGAAAATCAAGCCCCGCCGGCAGATGTCGATCCAGTTCTCCGGCGGCGAGCCTACCATGTCTCCGTACTTCATGGATGCCATCCGTTATTGCCGCAAGCTGGGCTTCAACAGCGTCCAGGCAGCGACCAACGGCATCGAGTTCGCCAAGAGCAAGGAGTTCTGCCGCAGGGCCTTTGAGGCGGGTCTCCGTTACGCTTACTTGCAGTTTGACGGTATCGGTAACGACGCCAACAGCCACCGCCAGGTGGGCAACCTGTTCGACGTCAAGCTTCAGGCCATCGACAACATGCACGCGGCCGGAATTGAGATCATCCTGGTGACCACGCTGGTCAACGGCGTGAACAACGACCAGGTAGGTCCCATCATCAACTTTGCCCGCGAGAACCCCAAGAAGATTTCTTTCATCGCCTTCCAGCCCGTTTCTTTCACCGGTCGCGATGAGGAAATCACACCGGAGCGGCGTCTCCGCCAGCGCTACACGCTCTCGCACTTGGCTCAGGACGTGAAGAAGCAGGTGGGAATCACCGAGCCCACCCGCGACTGGTTCCCGCTTTCGCTCCTGGGACCCTTTTCGGACTTCGCCGATATGGTGCACGGTCCGCAGGCCGACTGGGGACAGGTCAGTTGCAGTTGCCACCCCAACTGCGGCGTGGGAACCGCTCTGATGATCAACAAAGAAAGCGGTGAGTGGGCGGCGGTGCCGGAATTTCTGCATATCCCCGACTTGGTCAGGGACCTCCAGAAAATCACCGATGCCGGCCGCGGACGTTCCTTCTCCACCTTTATGATGGGCTTGGCGGTGCTGAAGAACTACAAGCCGTTCAAGTCCCCGCCCAGCTTGACTCTGGCTGCCCTGCTCAGGAAATTCGATAAGGCGTTCGGTGTCAGGAAAGACGCAGATGCCAAGTACGGGACTGCCGGTCCCCAGCGCACCATCCAGGACGCGATCAAACGCCGTCAGGATCCCTGGAATTTCCTCTTCATCGCTGGCATGTGGTTCCAGGACCTGTTCAACTACGACTTCCGCCGCACCGAGATGTGCATTATTCCCTACGCCACCCAGGAAGGGGAGATCTC
>JACZYA010000165.1 GCA_022571295.1 Acidobacteriota bacterium
AGACGTGTGGCGAATGTGTGCCGCAGATCGTGAAACCGAATGTGGGGTATGCCCGCCAAACGAACAGCCTTCCAGAAGCCGACCTTGCTGTCGCCGAGCCGTTCCCCAGGCTTGCGTGAACTGGGAAAGACGAAATCACTCTTGCGTTTCTGCGCCAAGTCAAACAGCAAATCCTGGACCGCCTGATTCATCGGAATCCGGCGCTCACCGTGGCTGCTCTTCGCGTTGTGGATGTGGATGGTTCGATTATCAAGATCGATCTGCGACCACAACAGCCCAAGTATTTCGCCCTTGCGCATGCCGGTGTGCAGAGCGAGCGTAACAATCGGGCGAAGATGCTGACCCCGCACTCGATCACACGCTGCCAGAAGTAGAGCTTCCTCACTTTCGGTGAGGATACGCTCGGGCTTCTTTGGCACCCGCAGAAGCTTCACGCCGCCGAACGGATTCTTGTCCAGACAGCCCCACTTCACAGCCATCGACATCATGTTTTTCAAGTTTCCGAGCTCTCTGTTAACTGTGGCGGGTTGAGCCTGCTTGGACCGTTCGACCTTGAACCGCTCCGCATCCCACGTGCTCAACTCGGATAGCCTACGATTACCGAACCTCCGGACCAATGCTTTTACCCGATAGACCTCATTCCGAATCCCACGTTTATTTGTCCGCGCGAATTCCAAGTATCGCTTAGCGAACTGTTCAAACGTGGGAGTAGTCCGCCGAGTCGGAAGATTGAATCGTCCCTGCAGTATCTCGCCATGCCGGGTAACTAGAGCTCGTTGTGCCTCCCCCTTTGTGCGTCCGGCTTTTTCGCGTATGCGCCGGTGACCGTTGTAATAGTCGATGTACCAGAATCGGCCCTTTTGAAAGATTGCCATTACTAACAAGACTCCCTAGGAAGTTCGACATCGAAATAGTGCTCAGTAGGCTGGACTGTGTTCGATTCAATGAGTTGATCGAGCACCTTGCGGTCGAAGCGAACCGACCTGCCCAAGCGAACGAATGGGATCGTCCTCTTCCAGACGCGGGTGTAGAGCGTGGCGACGGGTACAGCAAGGTATTGGCTGGCTTCCCGCACCGTCATGAGACGCTTCCTCCCACCGTCTTGGATTTGGGCCTTACCCGGCAAGGAAACAACCTCCTCGCTCCGTGGAGGCTCTGCCACGCCTCCCGGCCCGCTTTTCGGCCCCCCAGGACGTCCGCCACAGGCCGCAGGCGACCGCAGGGACGGCGATTCCCCCCTAACAGGACTACCCGTACGGGTGCACCTGCGGTGCCTCCCAGAGCCTGCGAGGCCCGTTTTTCTATCCTGGCGCACCTGTCCCAGAGCAAGCACGACTGGTGGATTGACCTCCTTGAAACTGACCCTAGTATAGCGCGACTGCGCAGTGTGTAAATCGTTTTTATCTGTTGGAGGTTGCACGTGATCATCGTTACAAAGTTGAGCGCCAGGAAGCAGATTCCCTTCTGCTGAAACCAGGCACAAGGTGCAAGACGAAACGGCGCAAACGGGGACACAAGAACTAGCCGAGGACTGCTCACCGCCAGTGCTCGGTTAGACCTCATTCCATCTCCTTGATTCGTGGGAAGCGGATTCGTCCTTCGAACCAATCATCCATCCGTTTCCGCATCAGTTCATGCAGGGGCGGTATCTCGACAGTTTGCATCGGCTCCAGGTAGCCCTTGCGGATTGCGGCCCACTCAGCGGGAGCGAACAGCTTCGATACTGCTTGTAGGCCGTGCGTCCCTACGAGCCAACGCAGACCCGCAGCTGCCAGCAATTGAATCGGTGTGACCTTATGGGGCTCCAGACGGCGCTGGAAGAATCTTAGGTCTTCGAGCAGATCGACTTCCCGGTAGCGACGAATATCCTTGAGTTGCTTAAAGGGGACACTGCCCTTGAGCTGAACCTCGACCCGCGTTAGACAGTCATCACGCCGCAGAATTCGAGCCATAGGGTCCTTCTTCCGCTTGAGCAGCCTGCCCTTGTCGTAGATCAGGAGCGTTCTCATGGAGGAAGATCGTAAGTAGAGGGACAGCGCACGGCGCGAGCGGTAGAGCCTGAAGTTTTGTACCCTAGCGATGTGGCAGTTCACGAGAAAGAAGCTGACGGGGATCCCCAGCAGATCGATCGCGAAGTCGATCCGGTAGATTCTGACGTCAGCAAGATCAGGGAAGATGGCCGCCAAGACCTCCAGTACCCGTGGCAACCCCAGCTTGGCAGTTCCGATAACTTCGGCCTTATTGATTCCGTTGTAGCGCCCGTTGTAATACACACGGACGGGGAGCTTGCGTTTTGTGTACCGAAGGTCGAGACACGCCTGATACCCACCTTCCGGGTGTCCTTCCTTCAAAACTAATTCCCGGACGCGGTTCTTGATTCGCGTACACAGAACACAAAGTTTGTCGACCATTTCCAACCTCCGTGCGGCGGACCTCCCCGGCCAAAGCGTCTATGCAACTCTCTCGATGTTCTCTATGCTGGCGATGATGTCTTCAGCCTCACTCTTGAGTTCATCAAGTAGCCGAGGCAGCAACCGCATGGCCTTGATCTGGACCGTTTTTTCAGCATCCAGCAAAGGAGTTGGCGGCCCGGAATTGATCGCTTGTTCGGATTCACTTCCGCGTGAGCCTACTGCTTTTTCGAAGGTTGTCTCTTTCACCATGAGTTGCCAGTCTTCAAAATAATCACCCCAGCCAAGAAACGTGGCCTCGCACCACCGAAGACCGGAGTTCCTCCTGCAATCGCAGTTCTGGTAGCCTTCTGTCCGAATCGGGTCATCTGTCAGCCAGACTTCAAAGCCGAGCCCCAGGCCAGCGAGCTTTCGGTTCGCGTTCGCGATAATGGAATCGACCTTGCTTGATTTCTCCTCGAGCTCTCGGGCCAGGTTTGTCAGTTCATTGATCGTCGTGGTCATTGCCTTTTCCTCCACACCTATGTATTTGACCTATGCCCAGCGGTTTCCGCCGCCGGAGGACACGTAGATCACAACTACAGGCTAAGAGAGTGGAAACCTAAAAGTAAGACACTACGAATTGGAGGCAATTCTTGTTGACCTAGGAGCGGTTTTCTTCGGGTGGAGCAGCTTCCTGATTTTGCTCAACGGATAACGGATGCCAGTGTTGCGATAGTACATCTTCTGAAGGATTAAACAGGTGAGTCCACTAGCTGACCAGCTGTCTGGGTCTGAGAACTTCGGTTTATCATTGCTCTTGTCATGCCCCGCTAGCCTTAGTGGATTCGCCCACCAACCACGTCGCCGAGGAAGCTTGGAAAGAGCGTGTGGGAAATAACGCATCCACGGATACCGGTGCCTATCATAGATTCTTTGCACATGAGCCACGACGCTTGCTTCGTCCAGATTCCTGTTCTCATTCCTCCAGCCGCGGACCTTCTTCTTCATCTTGAGAATGATTTTGTAAATGCGTTTCACCCTAGGCTGCATTCGGATGGCTAGGCTTTCTGGTATCCCCTGTTTTCTTCGGCCCGCCAAACGTCTGTTTCCTGCCTGCCTGCAGAACCCGCGCAATCGGTTCAAGACACTGTCCTGCGCTTCCGCTTGGCCAAACCTATAAGCCTGTAGGTATCCAGGAAGAAACTCGCAGAACTCACTGAACAAGAAATTTGATAGTCTTACTTGGACACGTCGGCTTCCCAAATGCTTCGCAAGTGCTCGACTAAAACGATCTACACTCTTCGATGTTCCAAGTCTTTCTTCAGGGTCTCCGGTAGGTTCCGGAAGCAGAAAAGGCCACCGAATATCAAGTTGCAGATGGTTCCTTCCAAAGGACACGTTCTCTACGAGCACAGGCTTGTCATACGTACACTCGTAAAGAAGGTCTTTCGCCGCTTTCTTCAAATGCTCAAACTGCAGAGTCCGAATTCTGCCCACTAGAGGTTCCTTCAACTTTCCCGACTGCCCTTTCTCTTTCGCTGTATTTGGGTCCATCTGTCGGCCTCCGAACCAGCAAGAGTGTTTGACGACATCAAACAGGGAACGCGTGGAGGCAAGCATAAATCAGAACAAGACCGAAGGACAGGGAGAACGACGAGGTAAGAACCAGGAAAAGAATCAATTTGGATAGGACAAGTATTCCAAGGATAAGCACTCGCAGTAGAAGAGGGGTTGAGACGTCAGATTGGCATGAAGAGCACCAAGAGGACTTGAGGCAATTAGAGGAGGGAGGAGAGCTTGGAGGAGTCTACATAGGACGATTCAACCAAGGGCATGCATTTGTCTGAATTCTCTTCCCACTGACGGGCATTCAGCCACTTCAAGGACTTCAGAGACTTCAGTCTCTGCATCCTCTGCATACACTCATCCCTCCCATACACCCATCCATACACTACATCACTTATACACCCTATATATACATATAGAATATTGTTATAGGGCCAGGGACGCACGAATCACTGGAAACCTGAACTACGCCTTAGCGAACTGTAAAAAGCCCTTCCTGCCCTTCCCCCGTGGCAGATACTTGTTCAGGTATCAACTTGTCGCCTTTACAGTTGGAATATAGGGGAGGCTCAATCGTGATTCCGAAAACTTTCTGAACCGGAACGCCGGCCTGAGACGCCGGGACTCCTCCCGAATCGTGGAGTAAAACGGTACCCCCCTACCGATTGCCAGAATTACCAGTTGGCGGCCCCCTATATAGCCGCCAGCTAGTAAAACTGGCCCAAAGGTGTAGCGGAAAACGTAGCGGGTATGTGTCTTGATCTGTATTGATGGATGTTGGTTGGCTCTACGTTTCTGGGCGCAGCGGTTTCCTAAACCGCAGGTCGGCGGTTCGAATCCGCCCAGCCCCTCCAGCTTTTTCTTTTCGTTTCAATCGGTTAGGTGTACTGGCGTGCTAGCCTGGTCGGACCCAACACCCCGACTGCAGTAAAATTGCAGTAGTTTGCTGTATGTTTGCGCCAGCGGCCACATATTTGCCATCAGGGTACGTATTGCAGCGATTCGCACTCACCGCCTAAGGTTTGCAGTGGATGAAGAACAAATTGCAGAGGCCGGCGCTCACATGTGTAGAGCGAAAGTCAATTTGCTGTTCGAAGGCGGTTCGGAGCCCACAACAAGGTGGGATAGAGTGATAGAAGTTCCTGCCCCTCGACGTCCTCAAGGGGAAGAGTTCGTAGCAAGTCGTATAGTGTCAGAGTTAGAGAAAGAACTATTGTGGGGACAGTACCATGCCGAGCTTCCCGAGATTGAGGACTTACTGGATCGGTTGGTCCGGCGGAAGCACAGGGTTCTAGATACTTTTTCAGCTTTCAAAGGGTCCGTCAACGTCACTAGGCTCTGGATGGAAAACTTGAACAACCTCAGGGAAATCAAGATTCTTCTGGCCCAATCCAAGGCATATAAACAGATTGAGCCGCCGCATTACACATCAACGAGGCCGCGGACGACGCCTCGGAGAAAGG
>JACZYA010000166.1 GCA_022571295.1 Acidobacteriota bacterium
TCTGCCGCAACACCGTCACAATCTGCTCCGCCTTATACCTCTTGGTGGACATGACCGGCTCCTCCTCAGGTGGATTCTCTCTCATTCCACCTGGTACAAAAATCCCCGGTCACGTCAGGTTTGCCGCAAGTGGTCTCAATAGGTGCGTTGACTGAAAATTGTCTTCTTAGCGGCTTCTACGGCGCAGAGCAGCCCGGCCTACTCGAACAACTCGGATACACGCGCCAAGACGGGAATGCGCTGCTCACGAGAGGTGACGGCATCTTTCTCATCAAAGACTTCACCACTGTCTTGTCCATGCACCGCGATAAGCGGGCTGCGGTTCTCAGTTACCTTCGCGAGATTCACGATGGAGAGTTTCGCCGAAGCTTCGGAACCGGGGAAACAAAGATTTGGCGCGGACGGCTGACTATCATTGCTGCTGTGACACCGGTGCTCGACCGGCACTATACAATTTTCAACCTGTTGGGCGAGCGGTTTCTTCAGGTGCGCTGGCATCGCCCCGACTCAGAAGAAGCCGGTGTATGGGCCATCGAGCAGCAGGGACAGGAGAAGCACATTCGCCAAACCATCCAGGAAACCGTCCGGGAACTCTTCTCCCAATCTCTCCGAATGCCGCCCACGGTGACACCTGAAATGCGTAAGCGGATTGCAGCCGTGGCCGAAATCGTCGCGCTGGGCCGGGCTCACATTCTCCGGAACAGCTATGGAAACCGCGAGATCGAGTACGTCCCTGAACCGGAAGCCAATACTCGAATCTCAAAAGGGTTGGCCTCAATTGCAATGGGGATCGCAGCCCTGAACCAACGGGAGGAAGTAGCTGAGCCAGACCTCAACGACGTAATCCGAGTTGGGTTTGACTGCCTGCCTGAAGCCCGCCGACGGATTCTGATCGCTGCTATCGGAGGCCAGAGGGTTGACTCCGTAGCGATGCCCCGCACCGTCAGAAACCGCGAAGTTGAGGAACTGCAAGCTCTCGATCTGCTGGATGACAAATCCAAATTGAACAAACGAGCCAAGAGGCTACTGGCGGTTGCGTGTCCCGAAACGTTCCCCCTGGGGGTATATCATGTCTGAAACCGACATTCTCCCGAATAAGTATAATTTTATCTATAATATAGATATAGAGGTAACACTTCGGGACAGGATAACCAAAGGGAGCATCCGGCAAGCCAGCGCAGAGGAATTACTCCGCTTGCTGTTGATCCTCTACCGTCGGCAGACCCTTTCAGAGCAGCGAGACGGTTTCAGCAGAGAGCAAAATGGGGTGGGGTTCTCGAAATTCGATGTCCCTCTCCTGACAAGCATTGCAGAGTGGGGACAGAGTCGTGGATATCTAACCCCAAAGCAGGTGGAAGTTGTGCGCCGCCGGTTGGGGAAATACGTTCGGCAGTTGAACTCATACGACGATACCGAGAGCGCCCAACGATGGGACTGAGAAGCAAAAGGAAAGGCAAGCGAGGGAAGCGTGAGGTCGTGTCGCTGGCTCGGCAGCATGGGCTACCCGCTGAACGAACGTGGGCGACGGCTCAGGCGACCGACCCTACCCTACGGCGCTGTGACGTGGCGGTCGCGGGGCGGCTTGCCCAAGTCAAGGTAGCTTCGGACGGATTCAGGACGCTCTACGAGGCCCTGAATGGCGTTGAGATGGCCTTCCTACGGGCTGACCGGCGTCCGTGGCTGGCTGTGTTGCCTGCTGAAGAGTTCCTGCGCCTCCTGACTGAGCGAGCTGAGGATAACGACGAACAGTGAGCTTCACAGCGTTGAGATCGTACAGGTGACGAAATGAAGGCGAAACAGGCAGCCGGGCGTTCCACCAGTCCGCACCGTCGGTTGGTCTTTCGACGCCGTGTGCGGTGCGGCAACTGTCAGGGTGGGTGGTGGCGGACCGTTGACGGGCGGACCATCTCGTGTGCGAGTTGCGGAAGGGGCCTAACCGAGCAGTAGCAACTTTCTGGAACGCGGGAGAACGCACTGAGGTAACATGCACGCCCAGATTGTAGAAAAGGCGCTGGAGATTTCGCAGAAGCGCAGGCGGCTTCTGGACGAGATGCGGAAGGCCATTCGCGCTGGTGAAAAGGACACCGTGTTTCAACTGGCAAGGAGACTGACGGGGCTGACCGATGAACAAGAACGTCATCGAACTCGTAAGAGTATCAACTAAGGGTCAGGCTGGGGAGGACCGTGCTGGCATCCCGGCCCAGCGGGAGGTCAACCAGCGAACCGCCCGTGCCTACAAGCTCCAGATCGTCAAGAGAATAGAGATTGTGGACGTTTCTGGGGCCTCGGTGCTGCGTTCCCCGGAGATGCAAGAACTACTCAGGTTAATGGAATCCCCCGACGTTCACGGAGTCGTCACCAAGGAATTTTCCCGCCTCATCCGGCCAGAGAACTTCACTGACTACGCCCTGCTCCAGCATTTCATAGACACCGAGACAATCCTATACCTGCCGGATGGCCCATTAGACCTAGCCTCGAAAAGCGGCAGGCTCCTGGGAACGATCCGGGCCGCTATCGCTGGATTGGAACGTAGAGAGATTCTTGAGCGGATGAACGATGGCAAAGAGGCGATGCGGAGGGCAGGGAAGCACCCAAGCGGGGCAATCACTTTGCCATTGGGTGTCGGCTACCACAAGGAACGGGGTTGGTACTACACCGGCGAGGCGGAGAAAGTGAAGCGAGCGTTTGCGATGTTCTTGTCGGGCGAGACGAGCTACACGGAAATCGGGCGGCGGTTGAACCTGCCGAGGACCAACGTGCGCTTCCTTCTCGGAAATCCTATCTACACTGGCTGGAAAGTGTATGACCAAAAGCGCGACCCCTCAGCACTTGGATACGTTCCAGGACCAGACGGCCGTCAGGGATACCGCAAAAAGATCAAACGGGCTCCCGATGAGGTCATTCGGAAACAGGTGCTTGACGGCATTGTGAGCGAGGAGGACTTTGCCCGCGTCCAGGAGATGATTGAGCTGAAGCGCCTGAAACACTGGAGAGCGCGAGCAGAGACGCCGAACCGTTACACCTACAACGGTTTCCTCACCTGTGGCGAATGCACTAGCCTCATCTATACCCACGCCTCGAAGCACGATTTCTATATGTGCAAGTCCCGTCATCCTAGAGAAAGGCGAAAGCGGGCTGAGCGAGGACTGGAGCCTTGCACCAATCGCTATATGCTCCGCTCGAAGCTGGAAGGGAAGCTAGACCACTTGCTCGGCCAGAAGCTCACGGAACGGGATTTTCTGCTCCGTGTAGTTGAGGAGTACAACGAGCAGCTTCAGGGTTCGCAGCTCGCGTCAACGGTTGACGAGCGGGCAGTCGCAGCGAAGTTAAGCGCATTGGGAGAAAAGAAGCAACGAGTGTTGGAGACGTTCTTCGAGGGGATGATTGACAAGGAGGAGCGAGACCGCCGCGTTGGAGAAATCGAGCGAGACGTTTCCGCCTACCAGCAGCTCTTGATGGAGAGCACGTCGGAGCCTACACAGCCTCCAACCTTGGACGAGGAATCAGTCCTAGCGGCTATTGAACCCTTCACTGAGTGGGAGTTCCTGGAACGTGAAGACCGACGCTCTCTCCTGGCGGTCCTGTGCCCCGAGATCAGTGTCTATCGGTATACCGTAAAGGGGCTTACGCTCAATCTGGCTTCAGGGCAGGGAAGTGGTGACGAAGGCAGCCGTAGGAGGATGGAGTAGTCACCATCGCGCGCGCCTCTACTTCGTTGACTTTTCCGGCGCAGTTCATGCTGGCGGCTGCGATGAACCCCTGTCCCTGCGGCTATTTCAACGACCCCACGCGCGATTGCCGCTGCACGCCCACGCAGATTCAGCGCTACGTCTCCAAGATCAGCGGGCCGCTGCTGGACCGGATTGATATTCACATTGACGTGCCCGCGGTCAGGTACAAAGAGTTGCGGGGAGCAGCAGCGGGAGAGAGCTCGTCTGAGATTTGCGCGCGCGTCGTGGCTGCGCGACAGCGTCAACTGAATCGCTTCTGCGGAAAGAAAATCTACGGCAACGCGCAGCTCCCGCCACGGCTCGTCCGCAAGTACTGTACGATCGACGCCGAGTCGGAAAAGCTGTTGGAAGATGCCATCGGCCGGCTGGGATTGAGCGCGCGCGCCCACGACCGAATTCTGAAGGTAGCCCGTACAATTGCTGACCTGGGCGGTTCGGAATGCATCACCGCCAAGCACCTCGCGGAAGCCATTCAGTACCGCACTCTTGACCGCACCTATTGGGTCTAATGGGGAACTTGCTCGTAGCGCAGGAGTTGGAAGGGAGCGCCGGCTCAGTTGGTGTGGGAGATTCACCCGACAAACTCGTAGTCTCGCAAGCTACGCCGCACGTGTGCTAAACTAAACCTTGTCATGACCATGGAACGAATCACCAGTGTGGTTTTGTTGGTGGGGCTTGGCGCCGCCGTTCTGTGGGGCGGGCACCGCGCAGAGAACAGCGAGCGGCAGGCTCCCCCGGATGTCCTATGGCTGGAGCAGAACGAAACCCAACTGCGGCGCATTTTCAACATGCCGGTGCGTCTGGGCCTGGCGTTCAAAGAGCGACGCGAGAGCCCCATTCCTGATTTCGATGTGGTGGTGCTGGAGATCCTGCGGGCCGGCAGCCGACAACCGTTTGAAGTGTACGTCAGCAGTGATGGGCAGCGCATCATCTACGACCGCCTGTACGATTTGCGTGACCCCTTTAGGGAAATCCGCGAGCAGATTAGCCTGAGCGGCGTCCCCGTGCGGGGCCCCGCCGATGCTCCTGTCACCATCGTCGAGTATTCCGATTTCACCTGCGGTTTCTGCCGCCGGTTCGTTCAAACCGTGGGGGATGGCTTGATTGATCGTTACGATGGCAAAGTGCGGCACGTGTTCAAACATTTCCCCCTCGTCGGCTTGCGTCAGCATGCGCAGGGCAGCGCAGTGGCGGCCGCGTGCGCTTTCCGCCAAGGGAACGACGCTTTCTGGGCCATGCACGCGCAGTTGTTCGGGAATGCAGAAATACTCGCGGAAGGCCAGCCGGCGTTGCTCCGGCTGGCGGAGCAAGCGAAGCTGGACCTGGCAGCGTTCGGTCGCTGCCTGGAGAGTCAAGACAGCTTGCCTGACGTTACTCGGGACCAGGAGGAGGGCATACAGGTCAAGGTGGAAGGCACGCCCACCTTTTTCATCAATGGCCGGCCCGTGCCCGGCCTGCCTTCGCCCGAGTACTTCGATCAGATTATTGCAGAGGAGCTGGCGTTCGCCGAAAAGCGATAGGCCGGCTCCAGCCTCTTCTCACCGGTTTCCCCGCCGATAGTTTTTCAAGATACGCTTGACATCCTCAAGCGGTAAAGCCTGAGCAACATTCCCATCGCGGCCCCGTACCGTGGTGGCGCGGAAAAGCGAGTTGTAGATGGCCTCTTC
>JACZYA010000167.1 GCA_022571295.1 Acidobacteriota bacterium
ACCCCCGCGCGCGCCACAATTTTTTTGCAGACGTTCACGCATGGCCCGCCTTGGCGGCTCCGCTCGGTTTCGAAGAAGCAGCCTCGGCTTCAGCGCTGCCGTCTCCGGCGCCCTCTGGCTCGGCTGGCGTGGTTTCCGCTGCGCCGCCAACCCCCGCCGTCTCTTCCATTCCCTCCAAGGAAGCGCGCGCCAGTTCTTGGAACTCTTCCAACGTGGGCAGCTCGCTCAGGTCTCTCAATCCGAAGCGAAGCAAGAACTCTTTTGACGTGCGGTAGAGAATCGGCCGTCCGATCACCTGCTTGCGCCCTGCGGTCACCAGCAATCCTTTCTCCAGCAAGGTATGCACCGCTCCGGCGGCGTCCACCCCGCGGATGGCTTTGATCTCCGGCAGCGTCACCGGCTGCTTGTAGGCCACCACCGCCAGCGTCTCCAGCGCCGGCAGCGAGAAGCGCAGCGGCGGTTTCTGGCTGCGCACAAACTTGCGCACCCTCTCGTGGTGCTCGGGCTTGGTGGACATTCGGTAACCCCCGGCGATGCGCCGGATCTCCACTCCACGGTCAGCCGCTTGGCTAGCCGTCACCAACTCCTCCAACACATCCCGCAGCTCGCTCCGCTCCACCTCCGTGAACACTCGCGCGAGCTGGTCCAACGTCGCGGGCTCTTCCGAAACATAAATAATTGCTTCCAGCAGTGCTTTGAGTTCAATCCGGTCCATCGGGCTATCGGTACTGTTGTTCGATGCGGGCAGTGGTCTTGCCACCGAAAACCACGTCAAACAGTTTATGCTTGCGCAACAAAATCGGTCCGAAGAGGTCCTTCTGCACCGCCACCACCGCCTCCAGCCGCACCAGCTCCAGCAGCGCCAAGAACAGCGTAATCAGCCCGCGCCGGGTGGGATAGCGCTCGCACAAACTCAGCAAGGGAACCGCCTCGTCGGTCTGGCGCAGGAACTTCTGCACCTCCTCGATCATCTGCGCCACCGTGGTCTCCTCGCGCGCCAAGTCCAGCGTCGGAGGCTCCTGCGGCCGCTCCAGCACCTGCCGAAAAACTTTCACCAAGTCCCAGAGGCCCACCACCAGCTCGCCCTGCTCGCCCGCAAAAGCTTCCACGTCCGGCTTGGACCAGCTCACCTGCTCCAACAGTTGCTTCTGCCGGAGCATCTGTGCGGCCTCTTTGAACTTTTCGTGCTCCAGCAAGCGGTGCACCAGCTCGGTGCGCGGGTCATCCTCCTGCTCCGCCGGCGCGGTGGGGTCGGGCGGGAGCAGCAACTTCGACTTGATGTAGATCAGTGTCGAAGCCATCAGGATGAAGTCGGCGGCAATGTCCACGTCCAACCGTTCCATGCGGTGTAGGTAGTCGAGATACTGCTGCGTCACGCGCGCAATGGGAATGTCGAAGATGTCGATCTCCTGCTTGCGAATCAGATCCAGCAGCAGGTCCAACGGACCCTCGTAGGCTTCCAGTTGCAGGCTGGGAGGCGTTTCTACCATCAGTCCTTTTGCACCACTCACCTCGACGTGTGCACGCGCGCCGCCGTCGCGGCTGCCGCCCGGCTTTTCTCCGGGCGCTCGAAATCAAACACCAGCTTCATTGCCTCGCGCACCTGCCCCAGGGTCTCGCGCGCGCTGCGCTGCGCTTTCCGCGAGCCTTCCACCAGAATGTCCCATACCATGCGCGGCTGTTCGGCATACTTCCGGCGACGCTCGCGAATCGGCTCCAGCGCAACAACCAGATGGTCCGCCATCAACCCCTTGCACTCTACGCAACCGATGGCCGCCGTGCGGCATTCGCTGTCCACCCGCGCGATCACCTCCGGCTTTGAGTAGCGGCGGTGGTAACCGAACACTGGACAAATTTCCGGCCGGCCCGGATCGTTCCGCCGCTTGCGCTGCGGGTCGGTCAGCATGCCGCTGATTTTCTTCCGCACCGTCTCCTCGTCGTCGGCCAGATCAATGGCGTTGCCGTAGCTCTTCGACATCTTGCGCCCGTCCAGCCCCGGCAGCTTGGGCGTGGTCGTCAGCAGCACGCCCGGTTCGGGCAAAACTTCGGTGTAGATGGAATTGAAGCGCCGGGCGATTTCACGCGTGAGCTCCACGTGCGCCGCTTGGTCTTCGCCCACCGGAACGTAGTTGGCCTTGTAAATCAAAATATCGGCCGCTTGCAGCACCGGATAGCCCAGAAAGCCGTAAGTGCCCAGGTCTTTATCCCGAATCTGCTCGCGCTGCTCTTTGTAGCTCGGCACGCGCTCCAGCCACCCCAGCGGCGTAATCATCGAAAACAGCAGGTGCAGCTCGGCGTGTTCCGGCACGCGCGACTGAATAAAAAATGTCGCCTTCTCCGGGTCGAGTCCGGCCGCCAGCCAGTCGGTCACCATTTGCAATGTATGTTCGTTGATCTTGCCGGTGTCGGCGTAGTCGGTAGTCAGCGCGTGCCAGTCGGCCACGAAGAAAAAACAATCGTACTGCTCCTGAAGTTTGACCCAGTTTTCCAGCGCGCCGACCAAATGGCCCAGGTGAAGGCGGCCGGTGGGACGCATGCCGCTCAGCACGCGCGGCCTATCTCCCACTTGTGGTGAACGAGGTCGAACCATGCGTGCTCCATCTTAGCACAGCGCCCGCCGCGCCTGCACACGCCGCTCCGGCGCGAATGCTATAATGATTCCGATGCGAGGGTTGCCATGAGTTCCTTGTGGCTGTGGGCGGCGGCGCTCTTTTATTCCCTGGGCTTGGCCTTCGCCCTGCTAACCGTCGTCCAGCAACGCCAGACGTGGTTCCGCCTGGCGATGTCGGGCATCGGCCTGGGATTTCTTTTTCATTTCGTCTCCCTGGTCGAGCGCGGCATCACCGCCGGTCACTTCCCGGTCACCAACATCTCCGAAGCCACCTCCCTGTTCGCCTTTCTGATTACGGCCGGCTTCCTGCTCGCCCACCGCCGCTACCACATGACCTCCTTTACCGTCTTCGCTTTGCCGGTGGTCTTTGTCATGACGCTGGCCGCGGCCGCCAGCCAACACCCTTCGCCCACCGTCGCCCCCATCCTGAAATCCGGTTGGGTGCCGCTGCACGTCTCCGCCACCCTGGTTGGCTACGCGGCGCTGTTGTTGGCCTGCCTGGCTGGTGTGATGTACTTGATTCAGGAGCGCGAACTGAAACGCAAAGATCCCCACGCTTTCTACTACCGCCTGCCGCCGCTGGAGACCATCGACCGGCTGGGCTCGCAAGCCCTCGCCATCGGATTTCCCTTCATCACCGTGGGGATGTCCGTCGGGCTGTTGGGCGCCATGGCGTCGTGGGAAGCGGGCTGGGTGCAGGACCCGAAGGTGGCGATTTCCGCCTTGCTCTGGGTCATCTACCTGCTGCTCATCCTCTCTCGCGTCCGCGCCGGCTGGCGCGGCCACAAAGCGGCGCTGTCCGCCATCCTGGGACTCGCGATGGCGCTGGTAAGTTGGGGAGCAAACTACCTCAGCACGCACCACGCGTTCCTGGGGCATTAAGCATTGAGGACTGGATGCAACTGAGTCTCGTCGGCCTCAGCCACCACACCGCGCCGATTGAAGTGCGCGAGCGCCTGCACTTCCCCGAGAAAGACCTGCCGGCGGCGCTGCACGCGCTGGTCGAGCGCGACGCCGTGGAAGAAGCCATCATCCTCTCCACCTGCAACCGCGTCGAGATATTGGCCCGCCTCACCGACGACGCCGACGCCCGCTCGCTCCTGGGCGACTTCCTCTCCCGCCAGCGGCGAGTCCCGCGCGACCTGCTGGACAAACACCTCTACCACCACAGCCAGCGCGAAGCCGTCCGCCACATTTTCCGCGTGGCCGCCAGCCTCGATTCGATGATCGTCGGCGAGCCGCAAGTGCTCGGACAAGTAAAAGCGGCCTACGCCACCGGCCGTGCGGTCGGAACCGTGGGCAGCATCCTGGACGCAGTGCTGGCGCACGCCTTTGCCACCGCCAAGAAGGTGCGCACGGAAACCGGCGTGGCCGCCTCAGCGGTCTCGGTCAGCTACGCCGCGGTGGAGTTGGCGCGCAAGATTTTCGGCTCGCTGGAAGGCAAGACCGTCTTCCTGATCGGAGCCGGCAAGATGAGCGAGCTGGCGGCGCGCCACTTGCGCCGCAGCGGCGCGCGGGCAATCTTCGTCGCCAACCGTACCCTCGCCCGCGCTGAAGAGCTGGCCAAGGAGTTGGGGGGAGAAACCGTCCGCTTCGACGAGCTGCTCAACTTCATCAGCCGCGCCGACATCGTCATCAGCTCCACCGGCGCCCCGGTGTACATCATCAAGAAGGAGCACGGCGCGCGCTTCCTGGCCGAGCGCAGGAACCGGCCCATGTTCTTCATTGACATCGCCGTCCCGCGCGACATTGACCCCGCCCTCAATAAACTGAACAATATTTTCCTCTACGACATTGACGACCTCCAGCAAGTGGTGGAGGCTAACCTGCGCCAGCGCCGACGCGAGGCGCTGCGGGCGGAAGAAATCGTCGAGCGGGAAGTGGATCGCCTGCTGGGCCGGCTCAAACGCCTGGAAGTCGCGCCCACCATCGCAGCCTTGCAGGAGCATCTGCATGGAATTCGGCAACAAGAGTTGGAGCGCGCGCGGCTGCGCGACCTCTCGCCCGAACAGCACACCGCCGTGGAAGAAATGACCCGCCGCTTGGTGAACAAAATCCTCCACGGCCCCATCGCCGAGTTGAAGCGGCTCCCGCAGGAGCCCAACGGTTTGAAATTGACCGAATTCGCGCGCCGGTTGTTCCGGCTGAAGGAATAGTCCCGACGACGCTCGATGCGCTCCCCTCTCATCCTTGGCTCCCGCGGCAGCAAGTTGGCGCTGTGGCAGGCGAACTTTATCAAAGAAGAACTGGAGCGCCACCACCGCATTGAAGTGCGGCTTGAAATCATCCGCACCACCGGCGACAAAATCACCGACGTGCCGCTGGCGCAGGTCGGCGGAACCAAGGCGCTCTTCACCAAGGAAATCGAAGACGCCATGCTGGCGGGCCGCATTGACTTGGCCGTGCACAGTTTGAAAGACATGCCGGTGCAACTCCCCGACGGGCTCACGCTGGGAGCGATCCCCGCGCGGGAAGACCCGCGCGATGCTCTGGTCGCGCGTAGCGGCCAGCAGTTTGCCGCTCTTCCCCCCGGTGCGCGCATCGGCACCAGTAGCCTCCGCCGCCAGGTGCAATTGAAGCTGCTGCGCAAAGACATCACGATCGAAACTCTGCGCGGCAACCTCGACACCCGCCTGCGCAAGTTGAGTGAAGGTCAGTACGACGCCATCGTGGTGGCGGCCGCCGGGCTCAAGCGGCT
>JACZYA010000168.1:0-504 GCA_022571295.1 Acidobacteriota bacterium
GCGCTGATCCCCGCCAATGTCAGCTAATTCCTTGGTGTAGGTCTTGCCAGTGCTGCGGTCGAACACTATGACGCTTCCCTGCTCCGCGTTCAGTTCGTTCTCAGGATTTCCTTCCGTTGAAATAGTGGGAACCTGCGGCGAGTTGTCTGCCAACTTTCGCAATGCTCTGTACAGCAAGGGGCGCGCCTCCTCCCAGGTGTTCTTGCCCATGATTTCCTCGATCTCCATAATCATAATTCCGCCGGGCATTTCCGCCTCCTTCTACATCATGCGATGGGCGGCCCACGGGCGACCCCACACGGTCATCTTGTCCACCCTGAGTGTTGCGTCCAGAGTATTTGAGCGGAGACGGTAACTCAGCTTTTCCATGATGAGATTCGTCTGAAGCTCAAGATACTTTTCCGCCGTCAGTGTCTCCCCACCACCCTGAGAAATCGTCCGTAGCGTCTCGTCCAGTTCGAGGGCTTCAATGATGAGATTGCTGCCGCTGGTTAGGCCTTGGAT
>JACZYA010000168.1:514-5335 GCA_022571295.1 Acidobacteriota bacterium
TAAGTACGCAGCGCGATAGACGTATTCAATAAGGTTTTCATCGTCACTGGTTCCAGCGTGTCTAAAAAGGTTTAGTTCTTGAGAACCGAAGAAGAGGCTCTGCTTGCTGGCTTCCTCAATCAACGCAGAGGCGGTCACTATGTTGGTCGGACTGAAAGAGGGGAGATTCCAGTCGTAGTAGGACCACTTGCGCTGATCTTGTGCCCACCCAAGCCAATAGTTGAGAACGAAGGTGCGGTTCGGCCAAGTGCCTCCAGAACGTACAATCGAGAGGTAGATATTCTTCTGTTCGGCATCGACCATCACATGGTTTTTGTAGGCTTGCGGTTCTTCGCGGTCGTCCCAACTAACGAAACCGCTGGGCGATTGCTGAATCTCCTGAATCACTTTCACTGGACGCGAACCAAAAGTAACGTACACGCCGGCGCGGTACATGATGATGGCGAACTGCTCCCCTGCTACGACTGCTCCGTGCAGGCTGTCGCAGCCGATGTTGTCCACGAAATCTACCTTCCACAAAGAAGGCGGGTTGATCCCATCGTTACGGGTGACGTACAGGCTGCGCTCTTTCAGAATGAACAGTAGGTCGCGGTACTCAAAGCAGGTGACGACCTTCTGCCCGTCATCGGGGCTGACCTGAATCAGTCCCTTCACACCGTCATAGGCTTCTGGATTGCTTGGGTCGCTCACACGAAGAACAGAAGAATCGAACTGGTTGTCGGCAGGATAAACCTGAATATCGTCAATCATAAGAAACTCACCACTGTTGAGCGGGTTCCCTGTTCCGGCAGAACCAACAACTAGGCAGAGTATGTCTGACACCACGTTTCCCGTTGGCCCAATTTCAGTTTCAAACACTTGCCAAGTTGTTGACATTGCGGTTGCTTCAATGGTTAGGTCCCCGCCTGATGGAGCGAAAGCGACTCGAAATGCCCCTTCCGTTGCGCCCGCACTCCTTTTTGCCCTAGCTCGGATGATATAGTTCTTGCCAAGCGGAAACTGTATCCTGGAAAGCTCGGTGTCTAAGACAACCTTCATTCGCCCACGAACTGCATCAACCCCATTTCCTGTTACCTTGAAGGCATGACCGAAATAAGTATCACTGGTTTCCTGGGATGCCCCACCGAAATCGGGAGGGTCATTTATCTTCTCCCATCCAGCAGGAAGCCCGGCATTGGCGGGATCGAACCCTCCGTCAAAATCAAGGTTGGGAACCTGAATGCGGTGACGCCCGCCCCAAGTTACCATGCGGGTGCCATAGGAGAGCATCCCAGCCTGCTCGGAAAGGCCAATGCGACGAAACAGGTTGGTCACAAGCGTACCAGCCACAAGCGTAGCATCGGCTACGTCAATGGTCGTGGTCGTGGTGGTGTTGTCGTCAATAATCATTCCAGCCGATGAATCGGAAACAAAGAAGTAGATCGCGCCGCCCGCTCCAGTCATTGCCAGAATGCGCCGCACCACCCAGCTTGGCCCAAGCGGAATGTTGCTGACGACGATCTTGGTATTTCCTGCGACCGTGATTTCTACAAATTCACTTGGAGCTGGCCGGTAGCCGTGGCGAGTCTCGAAGATCACCACAACTTTGTGATCGCCATTGGTCACTAGCCCCGCTGCACCAGCGGCAAGTGTGTGGGACTTGCCCGGCCCAGAGGGAGACATTCGATCCAGATTAGTGCGATCCCAAACTACCGGGCTTCCTGTTCCTACCCTTCCATCGGAGACGGCGATGTGCTCCCGGTCAAAGAGCGTGGCTGAATGCCCTATGGCTGTGGCAGGTGCCCAATCGGTTTTCAGGGCAATTAAGGTCTGTCCAGCATCGGGTTCGCGGTACAGGCCCCCGTCGTCGGCCACGGTGAGAATCTGCCGCTGGTCTTGCTGAGTGATGAGTTGCGCGATGTGGGTAGCTTTGCGGGTGCCGCCGAAATCAAAGGCGGTGGTCAGGCCATCACGGCCTATAAAACCTCCGGGTATAAGCCGCAGGTTCTTTGCGTCCAGTGCAGTAGTTCGGATTACCCCCTTTCTACTCCCAGCGTAGATAGGAGCATCGAGGGCTGTCACGAAATTCGTATAAAGTCCGTGCCAGTCCTCTATCTCGATAGGTTTGAAACCGGCAAAACTCATCTACCCTTCCTCTGCTACCTCCACGGTCTGCGGCTCCTCCTGTTCCTGCTCTTTGGGTGAAACCACTTGCCAGCCAAGCTCGCTCAATCTCTCAACAACTAATGCCGCGTCTCCATGCAAGACCCACCGACAATCCTCAAACTTGCATTCGTGCGTTTTGAAGGGGCCGCCGGCATAGAACACGGTGCAGTTTTTGAAATCGCAGAAGGTGAACGATTTGCCGTCCAGTGAAATGTTCGTGCCCTTAAATTTCTGCGCTGTTGTTGCGACCAGAAATAGACCACCAACTTGTTTGTCACTCAGTTCAAACGAACTCATCTGATCCTCCATTTCAACTTGAAGTTGTGCGTCGCTACCATTCCGGTAGGGACTGCAACAAGGACTGGTATCAGTCGCTCCAATTTGTGCCAGCCCTTCCGGTGAGCGATGTAGCTGCCCAGCAAGGTGCCACCGACCCCGAAGCCGTAGCTGACGACAACCTGACCTTTCCAGCCTGCTTCGACAAACGGTCGAGAAAGCCCGGTCCCGAATGGCCCGCGCTCAGGAAACCTAATGTCGTCCAATCTTTGAGTAGAAATGGCATCGGCGGTCTGAGCTGCCGCGTTCGCGCTGTGCAGGATGATGTTGGTCTTGTCCCAGAAGCGGTGCGTAGTCTGCTGGGCTGAGATCGCCGGGGCTAGGAGTAGGAAGCAGGTAGCGACCGCCACCTGGAGGGAAAATTTGGGAACAGTTTGGGAACACTTACTGCCGAATACCGTGCTAAACCGTGATGCTAGATGCAGGAAGAAGCTAGACGAACCAACAAGATAGACTTTCTGGAGTAATCTCGCGGATGACCGACTCGGTGAAGCGCTCGGCCTTTTCGCTGGTCAGACGTTTCTGTTGGACTACCTCGCCCCCCATACGCGCGCCAGCTTAGCACAAGCCAGCCTGTCCGCAAGCGGCGACCCGTGCAGGGTGCTACTGCGCTCACAGAGAGAAGCAGAGGAGGCAGAGGAAGGACGAACCGCCGAGGCGCGGAGAACGCAGAGAAGAACTGGCTCTTGGGAACTTCAGGGGCTGAAGCCCCTGCTCTTTGCTCAGCCAAGATGTCGTGCCTAAAGGCACGACCCGCCGGGGGGAGAGCGAACTCCGCCGCTCTTCCTGACTTCATCCCATCCGACGCGCGGCAAGGGCCAGCGGAAACGTGCCTGAAGAGCCCCGGTTGTTGTCCCTTGCTGTCCGTTTCATTCTTCGCGGGTGGCCGAGGACAATGACTGGCGGTGGGCGTAGAGGTCGCGGTAGAAGTGGTAATTGCGCAAAACCTTGTGGACGAACTCGCGCGTCTGGGTGAGGGGGATGCTTTCGACAAACTCCGCCGGGTCGCGCGGGAATTCCCGCGCCCAGCGCGCCACGCGCGTGCCGCCGCCGTTGTAAGCGGCGACGGTTTTTTCCAGGCTGCCGTCGAACCGGCGCAGCAGCTGCGCCAAGTAGCGCACGCCCAGCCGGATGTTCAGCTCCGGCTCGGTAATACGCTCGACTGAAAGGCGGCGATTGCGCGCCAGGTAGCGCGCCGTCCGGGGCATCAGTTGCATCAAGCCCAGGGCGCCCGCCGAAGAGATGGCCTGCTTCTCAAAGCGCGACTCCTGGCGAATCACCGCCACCACCAGGTAGGGATCGATGCGCTGGCGGCGGGCTTCGCGGCGGATGGTTTCCCAGTACAGCAAGGGAAACATCAGCTCCCAGGCCTCGCGCGGGAGTTCCTCCAGACGGTAGCTCCGGTAGAACGGATGAGCGCGGCGGAGGATTTCCGTGGCGCGCGCGTAGCGTTGCTGGCGGAAGGCGGCACGGGCGCGCGCCAGATGCAACTCGGGATGAGAGGACTGGAGCAAGGCATGATCGAGCTCGCGGCCGGCGAAGTCAGGAAGCCCCAAACGCTCCAGCACCTCGGCCTTGACGGCACGGTGGCGAAGGACCGGGGGCAGCGGGCCGGGCGCCTTCTGCAGGGGCCGCCGGGGCAGGTGTTCGGCCCAGGCGGGCAGCGCATCGCCGTCACCGGCGGGAGCGCCCTGCAAGCGCCGTAGCCACTCGCGGGCCGGCCCGGCCAGGTAGTCGCGCGGCGCGCGTTCCACCAGGGTCTCCAGCAGGTACCGCACTAGCGGCTCATCGTTCACCACCAACCGGGCCCGCCAGTAGAGCGCGTGTGAACCGTAGGGCGATACCGGGAAGCGCTTCAGGTGCTCTTCCATCAGACGCGCAGCCCACGGGTGGTCGCCCTCGGTGTAGGCGAGCCAAGCCAGGCGCCAGTGAGCGATTGCAGTTGAATAGTCGGAGGGAAACGCCGCCAGGAAATCACGGTAGTAGTCGCGGGCGCGCTCGGTTTGGCCCTGCACCCAGGCGGTTTTGGCGGCCGCCAGCAGCGCTGTTTTGTACTCAGGCGTAGCAGGAAAATAAGCGGCCAAGTAAGCGAGGTCGGTGTGGGCGCGCTCCCAACGGCCCGCACGCACATCGCAGCGGGCGCGCAAAGAGCGGAACTCGCCTTCCAACGCCGGCGGAGCCGCGCCCAGCCGCGCCAACTCCTTGCAGGCCGTCCCAGCACCTCTCAGGTTGTAGAGCGAGAGCGCCGCCCGCAGGCGCGCTTCGTGGCGGGCAGGTTCGCGGGCGCGCACGCTCAAATCCACATAGGCCGAGCGCGCCCCGCGGTAGGCTCCCGCCGCC
>JACZYA010000046.1 GCA_022571295.1 Acidobacteriota bacterium
CCCTGTTTTTCCTGGCCCTTGGATGTCAGGGCTGAAGCCCTGACCCGCCGTACGGAGGTTATGCAACAGCTTCTAGAAACTATTTCACCAATGCCAATGCCAGCCATTACGTTTGCAGAGGTGCTACCTCAGGATGAACCCCGACGGTACCCACTATGATGAAGAAAAGGCTTAGGAGACTGAACGTTCGGGCAGGGGCGGAGCGGCCGTGCTGCCGGTCGCTTCCCGCCGCCAGGCGTAGATGGCCAGGAACACGGCCAAGGCAAAGAGCAGCGAGTCGCGCGTCAAGGTAACGGGCGTGATGGGCTCGCCCAGACCGAAGCAGCCACAGTCAGCTTCGATGCCGCGGGCGTAGGTGACTCCCATGACCACCACAAAAAAACCCAGCAACGAAGCCATGAAGGTAGCGCTGTAACGCAGCTTCCAGCCCGCCAGCAACCACAAGCCCAGCACCACCTCCAGCCAGGGGAGCACACGCGCGACCACTATCACGGTGCCGGCGGGCAGTAATTGGTACCCATCCACCGCCATCTCAAACAGGAAAGGACTGCGCAGCTTGGTGTAGCCGGCATAGAGGAAGAGCGCGCCCAGGCCCAGACGGCCCACCCAATGCACGACGCGCCAAATCACGGCTTACTGCCCCAAACGGCTGTCGAGGTAGCGGCGCAGAATGGAGTACTGCACTATGCCGGTAATGCGCTCGGTCTTGCCCTGCGCGGTGATAAAGAAAGTGGGAGTTGAGCGCACGCCCTGCCGACGCCCGAGCGCAAGGTCGCGTTCGATTTCAGCGTTGATGGCAGAATCACCCAACAGCGCCTCCACCCGCTTCAAGTCCTCTTTGGAGAGGGCGCGCGCAACCGTCGCCTCTACCGTTCCGTCCTGCGACCACTGGCTCTGGTCCAGGTAGAGCCGGTCAGTAACTTGCACCCACTGCCACACGCCCACGCGCCGCGCGGCCGTAGCGTAGCGCGCCGCCTTGCGGGAGTGCTGATGATTGCGCAACGGAAACTCGCGGTACACCACGCAGACCTTGTTGGCGCTGGCATAGTCGGCCAGCACCGGCCGGATGGTTTCCAGGTAGAAGGTGCGGCAGGCCGGGCACTGGAAATCGGAGAAGACCTCGATCTTAATGGGGGCGTTGGGAGCGCCGCCCACGCACAGCCCCGCATCTCCCCGCGCATTGCTTTGCGCCAGCGCCGGAAGAGCAGCACACACCAGCAACAGTGCCCCCCCCAGCATGAGTCGGAGAGTTCTTGTCATGTCACGTTTCCTCGCTTCTATGTAAAGATTCGCTGCAGCTCGTCTGCGTTGCCTGGCTTTCAATCTCTTCGCCCGCGCTCTCCCAGAAACGCTTGCTCCACGTCGGTCTTATCGCCCGCCTCCGCTTCGGCTTGCAACTGCAACTCGACAAAATCGGTGGGGTAGTTGCCGGTGTAGCAAGCGTGGCAATAGCGGCCCTCAGCGTCGGCCACCGCCTTGCGCATACTCTCCAGGGAGAGATAGCCCAGCGAATCGGCCTCCATGAACTCGCAGATCTCGCTGACCGATTTTTGCGAGCCGATCAGCTCCCGCTTGGTAGGCGTGTCGATGCCGTAAAAACAGGGGGAAATGATGGGCGGGCAGGAAATGCGCACGTGCACGGCCAGCGCGCCGGCCTCGCGGACCATGCGGACGATCTTGCGCATGGTGGTGCCGCGGACGATGGAGTCGTCCACCAGGACGACGCGCCGATTCTCCAGCAGGCTGCGGACGGGATTCAGCTTCACCTTGACGCTGAAGTCGCGGATGGTCTGCTCCGGCTGGATGAAGGTGCGGCCGATGTAGTGGTTGCGGATCAAACCCAACTTCAAGGGCACGCCCGACTCGGTGGAGTAGCCGATGGCGGCGGCGGTGCCGGAGTCGGGCACGGGAATGACCACGTCGGCCTCGGCGGGATGCTCGCGCGCCAGCAGCCAGCCCAGCATCTCGCGGCTCTTCTGCACCGGGCGGCCGAAAACGATGGAGTCGGGGCGCGAGAAATAGACGTGCTCGAAAATGCAATAGGCGTGCTTGACGGGCGGAGTGAAGTAGCTGCTCTCCATCCCCGCCTCCGACAGAATCACCATTTCCCCCGGCTCGATCTCGCGCACGTACTCGGCGCCGATCAAATCGAACGCGCAGGTCTCCGAGCCTACCACCCAGGCGCCGTCCAGGCGGCCCAGGCAGAGCGGACGGAAGCCGCGCGGGTCGCGGACGGCAACGACCGCATCGCGCGTGAGTATGACCAGCGAATAGGCCCCTTCCACCATGCGCAGCGCTTCCGGGATGGCCTCGCGGATGGATTCGGCCCGCGACTGTGCCAGCAGGTGAACGATAACCTCGGTGTCGGAGGTAGTCTGAAAAATCGACCCGTTGCCTTCCAGCCGCTGCCGGACCTGCTGGGCGTTCACCAGGTTGCCGTTGTGCGCCAGGGCGATGGGCCCTTTGTTGCAGTTCACCACCAGCGGCTGCGCGTTGAGCAGCGCCGTCTCCCCCGCGGTCGAGTAGCGGGTGTGGCCGATGGCGGCCTGCCCGACCAGCGTCTTCATCACCGGCTCGGTAAAAACTTCGGCCACTTCCCCCATGCCCTTGTGGTGGTTGAAACGGCCGCCGTCGCTGGCAACGATGCCGGCGCTCTCCTGCCCGCGATGCTGCAAGGCGTAGAGGCCCAGGTAGGTGAGCTTGGCCGCCTCCGGGTGACCGAAGACGGCGAAGACGCCGCACTCGTCATGGAAGTGGTCGTCGTGAAACCAAAGATGATTGCCGACGTTCATAGCGACCCCACCGTCTGCAAGGCTTGCGGCAAACCTGCCTGCCAGACTTCGCGCAGGGTGGCGATGTCTTCTTCCAGCACCACCTGCCGGTTGAAGTGCACCCGAAATTCCCCCGCCGAGGTCCAGCCCAACTGCCGCGCCTCCACCTGGTATTCTCTCGCAAGCCGTAGCAGTTCGGCAAGCTGCTTCTCGTCCACCTCCAGCAGCAGGCGGGAGGGCTCCTCGCCGAAGAGCACCGCTTCCAGCGGCTGCTTGCCGCCCAGGGTGACTGCAACTCCACGCGCAGGCTCGGCGGCGAAGCAGCACTCCGCCAGGGCAACCAGCAGCCCGCCGTCGGAGATGTCGTGCGCGGCGGCCAGCAGGGCGCGGCGGTGCGCCTCCAGCACGCAGTCCTGCACGCGCTTCTCGTAGGCCAGGTCAATCTCCGGCGGCTCGCCGCCGGTGACGCCGTAGATGAGGCGGGCATACTCGCTGGAAGAAAAGGCCGGCTCGGGCGCGCGCTCCACGCCCGACTTGCCGCCCAACAGAACGATGGCGCTGCCGACGGCGCGCAAGCCCGAGCCCAGCGCGCGCTCGACGTTGTCGAGCAGGCCCAGCATCCCGATGACGGGCGTGGGGTGGATGCCCTGCCCGCGGGTCTCGTTGTAGAAGCTGACGTTGCCGCCCGTGACCGGCGTGCCGAACACGCGGCAAGCCTCGGCCATGCCGTCAATCACGGCGCTGAATTGCCCCATGATTTCGGGCTTCTCCGGGTTGCCGAAATTCAGGCAGTTGGTTACCGCCAGCGGACGCGCGCCGACCGCCACCAGGTTGCGCGCCGCTTCCGCCACCGCCAGTTGCGCGCCCCGCTGCGGGTCGAGCCGGCACCAGCGGCCGTTGCCGTCCACCGTCAGCGCCAGTCCGCGCCGGCTGCCTTTCAGACGCAGCACGGCGGCGTCGCCGCGCTCGGGATGCAGCACGGTGTTAGTGCGCACCATATGGTCGTACTGTTGGTAAATCCAGCGCCGGGAGGCGATGTTGGGCGAGGCCAGCAGCTGCAGGAAATTGTCGCGCAGGTTGCGGCGCGCTTCTTCATCCGACACGAAGCTGACCAACTTTCCGCTCGGCGCGGCGGGCGCTTGCATGGGCCGCTGGTACACCGGGCAATCGTCCGCCAGCGGGCGGGCGGGAATCTCCGCCACCACCTGGCCGTGGTGACGCACGCGCAGCACGCCATCGTCCGTCACCTGCCCGATTACGACCGCGTCCAAGCCCCATTTGCGGAAAACCTCCTGCACCTCCGGCGCGCGGTCTTTTTCAGCCACCACCAGCATGCGCTCCTGCGACTCCGACAGCATGATTTCGTAGGGCGTCATGCCGGTCTCGCGCTGCGGGACTTTGTCGAGCTCAATCTCGATGCCGGTGCCGCTGCGCGCCGCCATCTCGCAAGTGGAGCAGGTCAGGCCGGCCGCGCCCATATCTTGCAAGCCGATGATGGCGTCGGTGTCGAGCGCCTCCAGCAGAGCCTCCAGCAGGAGCTTTTCCAGAAAGGGGTCGCCGATCTGCACGTTGGGGCGCTTGGCGGCCGAGGCCTCATCGAACTCCGCTGAAGCCAGCAGTGAGGCGCCGTGGATGCCGTCGCGGCCAGTCTTGGCCCCGACATAAATAACAGGGTTGCCAATTCCAGTGGCGCGGGCGAGGAAAATCTTTTGCTTGGGCGCGATGCCCAGGCAGAGAGCGTTCACCAGCGGGTTGGCGGCGTAGCAGGGGTCGAAGTAGAGGTCGCCGCCCACGGTCGGCACGCCGATGCAGTTGCCATAGAAGGCGATGCCGCTGACGACGCCTTCGGCAATGGCGCGATTCTTCGGGTCATCGGGCGGGCCGAAGCGCAGCGCGTCCAAGATGGCGAGGGGACGCGCGCCCATGGTGAAGATGTCGCGCAGGATGCCGCCCACGCCGGTGGCCGCGCCCTGGAAGGGCTCGACGAAGCTGGGGTGGTTGTGCGACTCGATTTTGAAGACGGCGGCCAGCCCCTCGCCGATGTCCACCACGCCGGCGTTCTCGCCCGGGCCTTGCAGGACTTGCGGGCCGCCGGTGGGCAGGCGCTTGAGGTGGACGCGGCTGGACTTGTAGGAGCAGTGCTCGCTCCACATTACGCTGAAGATGCCGAGCTCGGTGAAGTTGGGCTCGCGGCCGAGGATTTCCTGGATGCGGACGTACTCTTCGGGCGTCAGCCCGTGCTCGGTCACTACCTCAGCAGTTACGATTGTCTCAGGCATTAGCAACCACGGATGCACACCGATTCACACAGATTTGAAAAGAACCTGCCTTGCTCGGCAAAAGCAAGTTCCCCTGCTCCCTCTTGAATAAAAAGACAGCTTGGAAGAGGTGCTCCGCACCCGCTCTTCAATTTGGAATTGCATCCAAAGACACCGCCCCCTTACCTATACCATGAAAAGTCTGAAAGCTTGACCAGGGATAATCTTTAGCACTCCTGACCAAACCCTTTCGCAGCGGATTGGAATGCAGATAGTCAACTTTCTTCTTGATCATCCACCCGCTCCATAGCTCGACCGTGTGAAAGCCATCTTGCCAAACCTGAAAGGTGTGTCGTTTCCTTCCTGTGGCGGTCTTTCTCAGGGCAGCCAGCGTCGTCTGCCTGTTCTCCGCCTTCAGGCGGGCGACAATCTTGCGGGCAGCGAGTGATTTGATCTTCTTCATCAGTTCAGAGATTTGCCCATTGGATGGCTGCACAAGAAGATGAACATGGTCGGGCATGAGGACGTAGGCGTACAGGCTGAAGCCGTGCTCTTGCCGGAGTTCCTGCAAAGCTTTCAGAAACTCCTGGCCCAGTGCTGGGTGGCGGAACAGTTTCAGTCTCCGGTTAGTTCGAGCAGTAACAAAGTGAAGGTGAGATGAGAACTTTGGCGCCGCTGTGCGCTTCATGCTCTACCCAGCGGGTGCGAAGCACCTCTTCCAAGCTGTCTTACTCCATTGAATGGCCAAACCAACCGTCAAGCTGTGCTCTATAATCAGGTCAGGCGTGATCAACAACTATGTACCTCCCCCCACACTCCGAAATCTTGCACTGAATTCAGTCTTCAATGTGCGGTGACGCTCCATCAAATTCTCGAAATCTCTTGACCACTCGAAAGGAAGTTCGTCCTGCTCATATGCTTGTCGCAAAGCATCCATTACAATCACGGCGACGTCCATACAGTAGAATAATGGGAGCTCTGCCTTTGCAGGGTCCCGCGCAAACCCGACTCGGAAGTAAGATTGGCCCTGATGTTGGTACTTGTTCCACTTCAGCCTATTCGCTGTGGCGTGTGCTGCAGCCTCTGAAATGAGACCATGAAGAGTGTTTATCTTCTCCCCCTAGTTTTCCCAGACCGGAAGAAGCACTTTGAAAACCCAACCGGTCAAACTTCCTGTTCATTTCATAAACGGCAGTCTCGTATTGCCTCTCTTGGATGACGAACTGCAACTGGGCACAACTTTCCAATCCGCTACGGAGGACGGTGAGACTTTCCGGCATGTTCCCCCATAGAGCTACACGCACCGCCACAATTGCAGGGGAGAGTGACTCTATGGCCAGTGTAACCACCGCATCTTGCTTTTCCTCCGGCTGGAATTGTGCCTTTTCTAAGATCCGCATATTCACGTCAGTTACGTCTGAAATCAACTGGTAGGCGGATCGTGCAAATTCAGAGGTGGTTAGGTGCCTCTCCATTACCTCATCCTGCACTGCGAATCTGCGGTTGAGGCTCGCGCTATTCAAGGACGTGAACCCACCTAGTGTGTAATAAGGGATTGCACCAAAGATTGGAAGATAGCGAGGCCGTCGGTGGAGCCCATCAGGGCCTCGGAGGAGCGATCGGGGTGCGGCATCAGACCGAGCACGTTGCGCTCGCGGTTGCAAATGCCGGCGATGTTGGCGAGTGCGCCGTTGGGGTTGGCCTCGGCGTCGTCCACAACCTCGCCCGCCGGGGTGGCGTAGCGGAAAGCAATCTGATGATTGCGCTCCAGCTCGCGCAGCGTAGCCTCGCCGGCGAAGTAGTTCCCGTCCATGTGCGCGATGGGCATCTTGAGCACCTGCCCCGGCTGGCAGACAGTGGTAAAGGGCGTGTCGGTAGTCTCCACCCGCAGGTGGACGAAGCGGCAGAGGAACTTCAGCCGACGGTTGCGCAGCATGGCGCCGGGCAGCAGCCCAGCCTCAAGCAGGATCTGGAAGCCGTTGCAGATGCCCAGCACCAGCCCGCCGCGCTCGGCGAACTTCTTGACCGCACCCAGGACAGGCGAGTGGCTGGCGAGGGCGCCGGTGCGGAGGTAGTCGCCATAGGAGAAGCCGCCGGGCAGCACGATGGCGTCGAGGTGGTTGACCTGGGTGGATTGGTGCCAGACCCATTCGGTGGGCTGGCCGAGGACGCTGGAAAGGACGTGGAAGGCGTCGTGGTCGCAATTGGAACCGGGAAAAACGACCACGCCGAATTTCATGGGAGGTACCACAGCGCAGTCTAGCACAGGCGGCGGCCACTAAAAACAGGAAGCCACCGAGGCGCAGAGACACGGAGAAAATAGGAGCGGCACTAGTGGTGATGGTGAGCAGAGCAAACCCACCGCAGAGGCGCAGAGGACACAGAGAAGACCCCGAAAGGCGGGCGAGCCAGCAGCCAGTTGCCGTCATAGGAACGTTCAGGGGTTGCCCTCAAGGAAGCTCTGTCACTTTGAGCGCAGCCCCACCAACGGCGGGGCTGGCGAAGAATCCCCACCCTGGGATCCTTCACTTCGTTCAGGATGACAGCCCTATATCCGAGCGCCCGGCATGACAACTCCGGTTCTCAGCTCTGGGCTAGCGGGGGCGGCGTTTGGGGCGGGCGGACTTGGTTTTGCGGCGGGGCTTGGCCTTGCGCTCGAGCTTGGCGGCTGGTTTCGCCTTGGGGGAATTTCCGGTGCGGACGGCCACGCGGGGCTCTTCCTTGCGCGCTTTGGCGGCGGCCAGCTTCTGCCGGCGGGTGCGGGCCCAGCCGGGTTTGGTAACCTGGCGACCACGAGCAAGGGCGAGCGCGCCGGCGGGCACGTTGTCGGTAACGGTGGAGCCGGCGGCGACGTAGGCGCCGCTGCCGACCTTGACCGGCGCCACCAACTCGGTGCCACTGCCGATGAAGACGTTGTCGCCGATGCGGGTGGGGTTTTTATTAACGCCGTCGTAGTTGCAGGTGATGGTTCCGGCGCCGATGTTGGTGCCGCGGCCGACGGTGGTGTCGCCCAAGTAGGTGAGATGCTGGGCCTTGGTGCCTTCGCCCACGACTGACTTCTTGACTTCCACATAGTTGCCGATGCGGGCGCCTTTGCGAATGTCGGCGCCGTCGCGCAGGTGGGCAAACGGCCCAACGGAGACACTGGGCCCGAGGCGGCTGTTGAGCACCAGCGAATGCGAGCGGACGGTGACGCCGTCGGCGAGCCGAGCGTTCAACAGGATGCTATGAGCGCCGATGTGGCAGCGGCGACCGATGCGGGTCCGACCGCGCAACTCCACCCCGGCTTCGACGATGGTATCGGGCCCGATGGAAACGTCAGGGTCAATGGCCTGCGTCTCCGGCTGGTAGAGGGTGACGCCGGAAGCCATCAGGGCCTCGGCCTTGCGCCGGCGAAAGATGGCGTCCACGCGGGCCAGCTCAGCCAGGGTGTTGACGCCCAGCACTTCCTCCGGGCTCGACACCTTGTAGGCGGCCACCGCGTGCCCATCGCGCCGCAAGAGACTGATGACGTCGGTGAGGTAGTACTCGCGATGGACATTCTTGCGGCCCAGCCGACCGAGCAAGGGCGCCACCGCGGCTCGCTCAAAACAGTAGATGCTGGCATTGACCTCGCGCAGGCCGAGCTGGTCGGGCTGGAGGGCGGCCTGCTCCACGATGGCGTCCACCAGGGTGGAGGAGCCGCGGACGATGCGGCCGTAGCCGCTTGGGTCGTCGAGCTCAGCCGTGAGCAGGGTGGCGGCAGCGCCGGCGTTCGCGTGAGTCCGGAGCAGAGCGCGGAGAGCCTCGGTGCGGATGAGCGGCGCATCGCCGGGCAAGACAAGCACCCGCGTGACACGGCGCGGCAAAGCCTTGAACGCCGTGGCCACAGCGTGCCCGGTGCCGAGTTGGGGCCGTTGCAGCACCGCGCGCGCCCCGAGCGATTCGGCCAGCCCACGCACTTCCTCCGCCTGATGGCCCACCACCACCCACGCACCCGCCGAGCGCAGCGGCTTGAGCGCGCGCAGGACATGAGCCAGCAGCGGCAACCCGCCCGCCTGGTGCAGCACTTTGGCCCGCCTGGACTTCAGCCGGGTTCCCTTTCCCGCAGCCAGCACCACCAAAGCGAGCTCAGAAGGCATACTCACCTATCCTAGAAGTTCCACTCATGAAAACACAGTGCGCAAAGAAACGGCCCGGTGAATTCCAACGTCCAGCGGGGTACGAATCAGGTGTACAACTCTCTGGCCCCTGGGGTGGCCAGCCGATTCGGGTAGAGAAGTTCCTGAAAACGCGGATCGTCCTGCAAGTAGGAAAAGTCACTGTCGTGGCGCGCATGGTAGCGGTTTTCCGGGCGCAGCTTGATGGCGAGGTCCAGATGCTGCAAGGCCTCCTCGGGCTCATCGAGCAGGGCCGCGACCGAGGCCAGAGCATAGAAGATGTGATCCCCCTTGGGGGCGAGCTTGCGCGCTTTCTCCAGGTGCGTGCGCGCCTGGTCGTAGTTGCCCAGGTTGATCTGGGAAACAGCGTAGTGGTAGTGGTCGTCGGCGGTGCGCAGACGAAGCGGCTCGGCCCGCTGCAAGCGTTGCTCGCACATCGCCAGGTGGACACGGGCGCGCTCGGCCAACTCGCGGCTGTATCCCACCACGACTTTCTCGAAAACGGCCTTGGCCCGGCGGTAGCTCTGCTTATTGAACTGCCGCATGGCTTCTTCGTACTGCCTCATCGCCTGGGCCACCCGCGGGTCAACAACCTTCTTGAGCTTTTTAGCCTTTTGGACCCTCTTGGCCTTTTTGGCCTTTTTGAGTCTCTTGCGACCTTTCGCCACAGGATGCGCTGGCCGCACGCGACGCCCGGCCTTCGCTGCCCGGCGTGAGCGAGATCGCGCAGCCTTGCGGCGAACGGCTTTCACAGCCCGCTTGGGCTTGCCTCGCTTGGCTCTTTTCTTCTTAGCCATGGGAAAAACCTAGCTCAACTTATAGCAAGTCCAGAAGATCAAGTCAATTGCAGCTAGTACCCAAAGAGCCACCTGGTTGACAATATACGTCACAGGTGTGACATTTTATGTCTCTATGTAACTAGCAGATTTAATAAATCTTATTTGAAATTGGTGGCAGGGAACACTTCACTCAGAATCGGCTCAAACACCGACCTCTTTCTGCCGATTAAAGAGTTGGAAGTACGGTAGTGGGTTAGTTTCGTGATGTTGATTTGCCGCTGAGCCCGGCGGCCTGTCTGCGGTAGGCAGGCAGGTGCCCTTGGGCTTTGCTTCCCTCGGCTCCGCTCGGGACAGGCAGGACAGGCCATGGGGCTCTGCGCGAACTTCTCATTTTCAGAGAGACCCGCTCCGGAAGTACGGGCTTGGTTGCCGCCTCTACAGGGCTATGCTATAAAGGCGGTCTAAATCATCGGTTCAAAAGGATATCTGTGTCTTTTATTAATTTCGCCGCCAGAGAGATCAACTGCAAGATCGTGTACTACGGGCCTGGCCTGGGGGGCAAGACGGCCAACCTGCAGTGGATTTACGACAACACTACCCAGACCCAGAAGGGCAAGATGATCTCGCTGGCGACCGAGTCCGACCGCACCCTGTTCTTCGACTTTCTGCCGCTGGATTTGGGCACGGTGCGCGGCTTTCGCACCCGTTTCCATCTCTACACCGTCCCCGGGCAGGTGTTCTATGACGCCAGCCGCAAACTGATTCTGAAAGGAGTTGACGGCGTTGTTTTCGTCGCCGACTCGCAAGAAGAGCGCCTGGATGCCAACCTGGAGACGCTGGAAAACCTGCAGGAAAACTTGCAAGAGCACGGCTTTGACTTCAAGTCCATACCCTACGCGCTCCAACTCAACAAGCGCGATTTGCCCAGCATCCTTCCGGTGGAGGAACTCGCCAAGGAGATCCAAGTCAAAGGAGAGCCGATCATCGAGGGCATCGCCATCCAGGGCGTGGGCGTGTTTGAAACCCTGCGCGAAGTCGCCAAGCAGGTTCTGGCCGAACTCAAGAAGGGTTAGCCCTTCGCTCCCCACCTCTCCGCTAACCTTCCTCTAAGTTAACCCGCTCAGGGCTGGCCCGCCAAAACCGCCGCGGCGCCTCCCCTTGGCCGGGCCCTGGCTGGTTGCGCTACAATGCGGTGGATGAAAGCGCGAGTGCCCCACCGCTGGGACGTTTCCCCTCGGGAAGCCGCTGCCCTCCAGGTGGAGCTGCGCCACCGCATGAAGCGGCAAAACGACCTGGGCACCATCCGCACGGTCGCCGGGGCCGACATCTCCCTGGACAAAGACCGGAACATGGGCTACGCCGGGGTGATCGTTTATTCCTTCCCCGACCTGCGCGAAGTGGAACGCGCCTCAGCCGAACGCCGCCTGACCTTCCCCTACGTCCCCGGCCTGCTGGCTTTCCGCGAAGGCCCGGTGCTGCTGGAGGCCTTCAGCCGCCTGCGCACCACGCCTGACCTGCTGCTGTTCGACGCCCACGGCTACTCCCACCCGCGCCGCTTCGGCCTGGCCTCCCACCTCTCGGTTGTGCTCGACCAGCCCGGCATCGGCGTGGCCAAATCCCGCCTGATCGGCGACCACCAGGACCCGCCCGACCGCGTCGGGGCCTGGACTCCGCTGGTGGACGGCGAGGAAGTGGTCGGGGCCGTCGTCCGCACCCGGGTTGGCGTGCATCCCATCTTCGTCTCCATCGGGCACCGCATTGATCTCGAAACCGCCATTCGAATCGCACTGGCCTGCACCGATGGCTTCCGCATCCCCAAGCCTACGCGCGAAGCCGACCGCTACGTCGCCCAACTCAAGCGCGGCCTCGCCTTGGAGCAGACGCCCTCGTCGTCTCGCCCGTCCTCTCTTTTCTAGTTCCCCCACCGAGCGGTAGCCGCAGGCAGCAACGCCGGCCACTGGATTTTTCTTGTTACCGGTGGGGCAGACATTCTTGTCTGCCGAGAGTCAATTACAGAGCAGTAAGGCAGGCAAACAAACCAGCGAAGAAGCCCGCGGCTTCGCGGCTACTACTCCCCTCTGGCAGAGGGTGGGGCTTGGCCGGTGTTTCCGCCGGTGCTAGAATCTCTGTTCTGCTGCTCCCCGGTAGCTCAATGGTAGAGCATTCGGCTGTTAACCGAAGGGTTGCAAGTTCGAGTCTTGCCCGGGGAGCCATTCTTGTGCGCATGCCTTTCATCTGCATGGAAGAAAATCAAGCATTGGGAAAACTAGTTGGTCGTGACGAAGTAGGGGTGTCAGGCAGTTTCCGACCAGGGGACAGTAGTTCTATTTCCCGAAGAGCTGACTGGTCATCCAAATCAGCACTGCAACCGTACCCAGGCCAAAAACAATCTTGGCGCGATACCACAAGAGCTCACGCCGACGCCAGCGGCGATAGAGCACTGCGATGTTTCCCTTTGCTTCCAGCTCTCTAGCTCCTTGAAGGGAAGACTAGGTGGCGGGTTGCCCTCCTTAACTACTCAGATCGCCTTCCTGCGGGGGAATGCTGCGGCTTCCCGCCACCCAGAGCTTCGGTCCCAAGTTCAGAACTTGGGTTGGATATTGTTGGTGATTGCGATGTCCCGCAGAGTGGAAACCAATTCAGCGTCGTTCTCGGTGAGCAGGGCAGCTCGCGTAATCCCCTGTGGGTGGATAGTGATCGTTGGCTTGGTCTCAGGTCCAATCGCCTGAGTAGGTACACGCACCAGTTGGCCTGTGTCCAGCAGGACGTAGCATCCCTGCTGGGTTATTTCGTTGAAATTCAGAATCTTCAGAGTACCCTGAATCTCCTTTGTTTCAAATCTCGCCTCTGTCATGGCAGCCTCCCGATTAGAGTGTGGATTCGCAGCATTCTTATTACTCGGAAATAAGAATTTCGTTAGAGAGAGATTAAATAATCACAACGCAGGGCTGCTCAGTATGCTGGCTAAGGGGGTTGGCTACGGTCGCACCTACGCTGGAGCTGAAGGGGGCCGGCGAATCACCGCCAGCAGCACCATACCCAGTCCGCCCAGAAAGAGCAGGGGTAAGAAAATATCTAGGACAGGAGGGATGACGTTGAGCGGAAATTCCATCGGGTTGTATCCGCCGGCGAAGTAGTAGAGGACGGCGGCCAATAGCATGTAAAGCAGCCCGCGCCGAATCTTTCCCGAACCCTCCTCGCTGTTGTCTTGCCGGCGCGATTCGCGTACTTGGGGGAGCCCGTCACTCGGATCGATGGTTTCATTTGAATCCATAACTTCCAAGGTGTCGTTCGACTCCATGACCTGAGTTTTCGTCGCCTGCATGGCAGCCTCCCAAGTAGTGTGCGGCAGTTTTATTACCCGAGGATAAAGATTTCATTAACACAAGATTAGAATTGGAAACCCTGCCGACGCCGGATTTGAGTCGGATGGTGGGGGCCGACACTCCGCGGGACACTGCGCGGTAGTCCGGAGAGGGCCGACCCCCAAGATGGATGGTTGCTTTGGCTGTACACCGTTTCAAATCGTCAGGACAGGCAGAGAGTTTTAGGCGGGCTGGGGAAAATTTGATTCTCTAGTTGCACTCGTTGTAGCTTCCGCACTTCTTGCAAACAAAGACGAAATTCTTGATGATGTTTCGGCAACCCTGCACCAGGATGTGACCGCAGCTACCACAGGCCAAGTCCAAACCGCCCGCGCTCGCACTACTCTGAAGGGGTGTGGGAAATAAGATGTGTGCATTAGAAGCAGGTTTTGAAATAGTCTTAAGAGTCTTGGTTGGCACGGCGTACTCAGATACTTTCCTTCCTACGTTCTATCGACTAGGCTTTGCGTAGTCTTTAGCCGCTAGCCGTGAGTCGCACCGAACTTACCCCTTCAGCCCGTCGCCGCTCTTTGCGCCTTCCACCTTGACACCCCCACAGTTTTCGGCGCAGTATTTCGGCAACGAACCAACGAATTGGAGCAGGGATGCCAACCTATATTTTCAAGTGTGAAGGCTGCGGTGGACACAACGCATTCCCTTTCTACGAAGGCAAATCCACGGAACCTGACAAGGGAACCCCCATCCAGAGACATTGTCTCCCTTGCGGGACGATGACGAACTGGATGCTCGCATTCCCGGACCGGCGTTCTGGCGGTGAGCGCAGAGAAAGAGCCAAGCCTGTCGACCAGGAAATAGAGTAACGTCCGGCTGTGAGACCGCGCGTGGGCAGGAGGTTGACAACGTGTCTTCCCTGGCCCTGCAACTGACCGCCCTGGTGGAGTTGCTGGAAGAACGAGGGCGTCGCACCCCCTGCCTCCCAATCTAGTCAGGAATGTATGGCGCGCGTGCAGAGAACGAATGGTCGCACGCTACTCAGCCGGAGCGCCTGCTTGCGCTGATGCTGCGATGGGAGAAACCAGCCAGACTGCCTTACCAAGAACCTGGGTAAAGGAAAGGGGAACCCGTTGGTTCGAGTTCCCCTTGGTGGAGGTACTTCTGCTGGCAGGTAAACTTGGGCTACTTCTTCTTCCTTCTCTTCGCCTTCTTCTTGGTGGTCTTCTTGGTTGCTTTCTTTCTGCGCTGGGCCATCTCTGCTTTCCTCTCTCAGCAAATTTGTTTGCACTTGAGCAGGAACAAGTACGAGCGCGGAATGAATGCAAACATGAGAGTCATATATAAGCGACGCGTTGCCAAGAGCAATAGGAAGAAAGGCTATTGAGAGCAGTACAAAGGTACTGTGCATGAATTACGGGCGAGGCAGCTCTGCACCGGGAAGTTCATCCCTGCCCCGCCGTCGGCGGGGCCTGCCCGTCCCTGCCTGTGGCGGGGCGGGCGGCGGAGGATGGATTCGTCACCCTCGTGGCAGTTTGTACTGAGGGCATTCAGCCCTGGTGGAAGATGGTGGCAGGTGCGGTCGAAGGGCTATCCAGATTGACAAGGAACTTGAGGGCAACCCCCCTGCCTTCCTTGCGCTCATCGATGCGAGTAACATCAGCGGGATACGTCCGGTTGATCGCATCGGGCGCTCCCCAGTAGGGATACGCCACCTGGAGCCTCATCCCTTTGAAGTATGAGTTGCGAGAGAGGAAATAGACGCCGCCTTTGGATATGTTGGTGGTGGAGGTAATTTCCTCCACTGGCCCGCTGCTCAGCAGGCCGCAAATGCGAATCGGCAAGCGAAGCTGGTTGCGGAAGTGGCCGCGGCGCTCACCGCGAGGTTCAGCGGCCTTGGCAAGTTTCAAGTGTTCCACTTGCCCGGATTGTTCGCCCCCACTGTCGGCGCAACTCTTGCCGGTCAAGTAGTTCAGCCCCTCGGGGATTTGCCAAGCCACTTTGTGGCGCAACCTGCTAAGAGCCTCGTCAATCAGGGCATCCATGTTGTCAAACACTTCTTCGCGCCACCCATCCTCTTCGATGGCGACCTGACGGCAGAGACGGAGAAGTTGCAACAGGTCAGCGAGTGTGAGTCCTTCTTCCGCAGCTAGGCACCCATATTCGTGGACCAGGCTGTCGATGGAATAGGGGTCGCATTGATTCATCACTGCCAGGGCTGCGTCGTACCACTTGCCGGCGATGCGCGCCAACTCAGGCGCGGGCAGGAGGGAAAACCGACAATCACTGGTGGCGCGGAGACGGCGGGCTACCGAGCTGGCGTAACGCTGCCGGCGCTCGTTGTCTTGCGCTTTTCTTGGAGAATCGATGGCCGTTCGCATTGGTAACCCACCAGTCGGGATTCATCTTAAGGCTGAGCACCAGACTTTTGAATAGGACTTTGCGCCTAATCTTTAGGCGCAAGGAGGGACTCACGTCCCAGAGCGAAGTAAGTGCTGCTCTCGCTGCTACTTAGCCCCCACCCACAGGCAAGTCAACGCGGAGGTTCTACCCGACTTGTTTCCAGAGAGTGATTTCGACTGGTTCTGCCAGGAGTTGATTGGCTTGGTTGAGGAAGTTCTTTAGGTGGGGCGTCTCCAAATGCTTGTTGAGCGCCTCCTGGTTGGTCCAATTTTCATAAAAGAGGAAATGTGCCTTATTGTCGTGAGACTGGTGCATGTCATAGTTGATGCAGCCGGCCTCAGTACGAGTGGGAGAGAGAAGCTTCAACAGCTCCTGCTTGACCTGCACTTCCTTGCCCGACTTGGCCTTGATCCGAGCAACAACGGTAACCTTTTCGTTTTGCATTTTGACCTCTCAGGGAAATAGGCAAAAAGCCCCGACGAACTGCGCCATCCTATTCCGCACCCCCACCCAAGTCAACGCGACCAGCTTACTCCGTCAAGTTCATGCCTGCCTGCGGTAGGCAGGCGCAGGCGGGCAGCGGAGGAGGATTGGAAGCGGGGGTCGGAGTGAAGAGAGTCGAACTGTGGGGCGAGCCTCAGGGAAACCGGGCTGTCATCGCGTCCCGATAGGCTTTTCCTAGCCACTCGACTGCTTGATCCGTTGAAGCAGCCCCTGTATTTTTTCCAACCTCTCAAGTACATTAAGATGATTCAATGGATGGATGCTTGTGCTTGGTCGAGAAATTAAAACTGTGCACCGTCGCCAGGACACCGTGGCCGAAATCCTAGCACCTGGTGCCGGCGTGCCGCAGGCTGGAAAGCAGCTTCCCTCCATGCGTTCGTTGCTGCGCAGGGCAACCCGATGAAACACTTTCCGGAATGGAGCCTCGCAACCAAGAAGCTGCTTGCTTCTATTTCCGCAGTGGTGCTCTTGCTGGCCGGCTCACAGGCTGCGCTGACCGAAGCCGGTGTTTTCGAAACCTCCTCCGAGGAAGCTCGGCCCCAACCACTTGATCCGAAGCGGCTGGAGGTGATCGAGGAGTTGTCCGAGTCGCTGGCCAACGACCTGCTCGACTTATCACTGGCCACCCGTGACCGCGCCCACCGCCTCATCGCAGAGTTCTTTCCTGACGAACTGCAGGCGACACCCTTTCCGTCTTATCCGCTGCAAGTGCAGCGGCAACTGAAGTGGATTGGCCGGCACGGATGGACCTCCGATGCACTCGCGGCTGCAGCCAGGCATTCCCAAACCCCTACGGCCCAAGCGGAACAAAGTGAATCGGTCGATGGGCGAGTGCGACGGCACACGCGCAAGGAATTCTTAGCGGGCTGGTTCGGCTTTCTGGCGCATTTCGCCGACATCGAAGACGTACGGTTCAAGGTCAAGCGGGCTCAATTTGACGACTCCGCCAACACGGATTTGGATGCGAAAGTTCCGACCGCAACCGTTGGCTCCCGCGGGCGGGCACGAGTAGCGTTCTTCTTGGTGGGCCGCAACACCGAGGACCAGCGGGAGTGGACACGGGGCACGGCTGAGGTTCGCGTTCGCCGGGCGCAGAACGGGCGCTGGCAGTTTGAGTCTTTCATCGTGACAGCCTTGGACTCCATGGTTGCCAGCACCGATCTCTTTTCCGAGGTGGCCGCACCGGCGGGCGTCGCCCTGTCCCGCCCCGCGTATGGCAGCTCGGGCAATACGGGATTCGTGTGGCACGGAGCGGTGGCAGCCGATTTTGACAACGATGGCTGGCTCGACCTGTTCGTTACAGGTCTCTACCGGAACTACCTCTACCTGAACAACGGCAAGGGAAGTTTTTGGGACGCCTCCGAAGAGGCGGGCTTGGGGCTCTCAGAAAATGGGGTGGCGCCGGTCGCCTTCGACTATGACAACGACGGTGACCAAGACCTGTTCATCTCTGCGGTTGGTTCCCAGCGCTTGCTGGAGAATCGACTGGTCCCCGACGGCAAACTGGCCTTCCAGGATGTTTCGTCGAAGGCAGGAGTGGCCAGGGTGGCGTTAGGTTTCAGCGCTGCTGTGGGTGATGTCAACGGTGACGGCTGGCCGGATGTCTATGTCACCTGCTACAACCACTACGGCCAGGTGATGCCCAATTCCTGGTACCGCGCGACCAACGGAACGCCCAACCTCCTCTTCATCAATCAGGGCGACGGGCGGTTCCGTGAAGAAGCCGCCCGATGGGGCGTGGATGACCGGCGCTGGAGCTACGCGGCCGCCTTCGCCGACCTTGACGGCGACGGCCGCCTTGACCTCTACGTCGCCAACGACTTCGGCGAGAACGCCCTGTTCATCAATCAAGGCGACCGCTTTGCCGACCAAGCGGCAGAACGCGGCGTGCTCGATCCCGGCTACGGCATGGGGGTGTCGTTCGGCGACTACAACAACGATGGCCTCCTGGACCTGCACGTCACCAATATGTCCTCCACCGCCGGCAATCGTATCCTGTCGAGACTCCTCCCTGACTCGGGCCCAAAAGACAACGTCCTACTGAAACTGGCAGCCGGAAACAGCCTGTACCAGAACCGGGGCGGAGGCTTTTTCCGTGACGTCACGGCGGAGGCGGGCCCCTTTTCAGCCGGCTGGGCCTGGGGCGGCGGCTTCTTGGATATTGATAATGACGGCTGGGAAGACCTGTTCAGTCCGAACGGCTTTATCTCCGGAAAATCCATGAAGGACACTTGAAGCCAATTCTGGCGTCAGGTCGTGACGCAAACCAACGATCCCAAGCACGCGCAGGGTGCGCTCCGGAGCGACCAAAACCAGTTGATGTTCGAAGAGGGGTTCTCTTTCAGTGGATATGAGCGCGACGGCGTCTACCTGAACCTGTGCAACAGCAAGTTCCTCGACATCTCGGGTGTTACCGGCCTGGATTCCATCAGCGACGGCCGCGCCGCCGTATTCGCCGACTTCGATAACGACGGAGACCTGGATGTTTTCCTCACCACCATCCAAGGCCAGGCCCATCTGTTGTTCCGGAACAACGTCGGGCAGGAAAACCATTTCCTTCGTATTGCGCTGGAAGGTGACGCGGACATCGGGCTCGACGCTTATGGCGCCGTGGTTCGCGTCAAGACTTCCGCCGGGACACTCACCAAGATCAAGAGCGGAGGCGCCGGCTTCCTTTCCCAGCATGATCCCCGGCTGCTGTTCGGCCTGCATCAGGACGCGCAGGCCGAGTGGATCGAAGTGACATGGCCGGACGGAAAGGTCGAACGATTCAAGGCCGAGGCCCGGGCGGGCTCCTCCTTGAGGCTGCGACGAGGTGCTGGCCACGCCCAAGAACTCGCTCTCGGGCGAGCGCAACTTCCCGATCCGTTGACGCGTGCCCAAAGCCTTGCCCGCGGGCTGAAGATTGCCGTGGGCGAACCCATGCCCGACCTGCCACTGAAGACCCTGGAAGGCGGTACAACTTCCCTCTACCAACAACTACGGTCCGGGCGCCGCACCCTCATCAACTTCTGGGCCACCTGGTGCGCCCCTTGCCTGCGCGAAATGCCGGAACTAGAGAGCCTCCGCCAGCAGTTCGCCGCGCGCGGCATCGACCTGATGGGACTGAATGTCGATACCGAGCCCGAGGCCAACATCAAGGGTTTCCTGGCGCAGACGGGTGCCCGCTACCCCGTCTACCTGGGTGGGATTCCAGCCATCGAGCAGGTCTATGCCACCGACGAGTTATCGGTTCCTTTGTCGGTGCTCCTGGATGAGAACGGAATTGTGACGGAACTGATCCCGGGATGGTCCCATGAGACTCGGCAACGGTTCTTGGAGCTGGCCGGGAGCGAAGTTACCGACTCGACCAAGCCCGCCTCTCGGCGCATGAAGTAAACCTGCCGACTTGGGCGGCTGGCCGGGGTAGCTTCCAGGGCGGATATCAACCAGCGCGGGGGAGGCTCTTCTAGCCCGCCGTCCAAAGCAAGAAACACCTTGCCGCATTCCGCTAGCGCGACAGCTCCAGCTTTAGCGGGAGCGGGACCGCTGGGCCCAAACGCATCCGCTGCAGGCGCTCGTAGTACGCTAGGTCACCTCCGAACTTTCGGCTGTTGTTTTCGGGCGGGTTACCTTCTAGCAGCCTTGTTGAGCGAGTCTGCAGATGCTCCCAGCCCGGGTGTTCAAAACTGAAGGACTCGGGGAGAACACCAAGCCAGCCGCGAGCGGGGCTGCTCAAGGCCGTGCCGCCCTCCTTCCTCTGACGGGAGAGGAAGCGCTGGAGGTATTTGGGGCCTGCTTCGTCCTTTCGGACGACCTGACTCCCCTGCCCGCCCTCGCCAACCTGAATTCGTGGTACTTTTCCGTCAAATCCCGTTCGGCAGGTTTCCCCTTTATTCCTCGCTGTCTTAAGGAGTTAGGTACCGTTTAGCAGGGAGTTCGTTTTGCAATTTCTACTCCTCCAGGCCGCTGCGGTTGTTGGGGTGCCGCGGTCCTTGGGCCTATTGCCGGGGGTCTTCCTTCTTCTGGCGGGAGAGGAAACGCTGGAGGTATTTGGGGCCTTTCTTCTTGTATCCCTCTGATCCTGCCTTCAAGAAAGCCTCGCAGATTTGCGCCACACTTCGGCCTTCTCGGGCAGCAATAA
>JACZYA010000169.1 GCA_022571295.1 Acidobacteriota bacterium
GGTGGGCACGCAGCCAGTGGCCCCAGGGGTAGCGAGGCGCGTTGTCGCCCGGCCTGCTGCGGCGACCGCTGCAGTGGCGCCTGGCAGGCCTGTTCCCGCCGCTCCACCGGAAGGTCCATCCGCGCCCGTCCCCGGCAAACCCATTTACCAGCGCAAACCGCCTGCGCGCGCTCGTCCGGCAGGTCGGCCGCACTCGGAAAGGAAGTCCGACGAAGGTGAGCGCCGGTTCTTGCATCCAGTGCGCGCCCACGCGAAACCTGTGCGCCGCGAGCGCCAGCCGGCCACCATGCGGGAAGCTCCTCTGGTTCGCCGGGAGCCCATCGAGATCACCATCACCGAAGGCGTCACCGTCAAGGAGATGGCGGAGAAGCTGGAGGTGCGCGCCAAGGATGTGATCAAGGTCTTGCTGGATCGCGGCATGCTGGTCACCATCAACCAGTCGCTCGACTCTGGCTTGGCGGTCGAGGTGGCGCAGAAGTTCAATGCCACCGCCAAAGTGATTAGCTTCGAAGAGCAAGCCGCAGGAGAGGTGGTGCAGCAGGAGACGGGCGGCGAGAAGGTTCCCCGCGCGCCGGTGATCACCGTGATGGGTCACGTGGACCACGGAAAAACCTCGCTACTGGATGCCATCCGCGAAACCGATACGCTCGCCGGCGAAGCCGGCGGCATCACCCAGCACATCGGCGCCTCTCAGGTAAACGTGGATGGGCGCAGGATTGTTTTCATTGACACGCCCGGCCACGCCGCCTTCACCCGCATGCGCGCCCGCGGCGCGAAGGTGACCGACGTGGTGGTGCTGGTGGTGGCGGCTGACGACGGCGTGATGCCCCAGACCCTGGAAGCCATTGACCACGCCCGCGCCGCCAAGGTCCCCATCCTGGTGGCGGTCAACAAGATTGACAAGCCCGACGCCATGCCCGAGCGCGTGAAGAAGCAGCTCGCCGACCGCGGCTTGATGCCGGAAGACTGGGGTGGCGAGACAGTAATGGTAGAAGTGTCGGCTAAAGAGAAGACCAACCTGAAGCAGTTCCTGGAAATGGTTCTGCTGGTTTCCGACCTGCAAGAGTTGCGCGCCACACCCACTCTCCCGGCTCGGGGGGTGGTGTTGGAAGCCAGGCTTGACCGGGGGCGGGGGCCGGTGGCCACCGTGCTGGTGCAGGATGGAACCCTGCGCAGCGGCGACCCCTTTATTGTCGGCTCCGTGTTTGGCAAGGTTCGGGCCATGTTTGACGATCACGGCCACCCGATAAAGGAGGCGGCCCCGGCCACGCCGGTGGAAGTTCTGGGCCTGAACGCGTTGCCGGAAGCCGGGGATCAATTCCAGGTGGTGGCCGACGAGGTCAAGGCCAAGCAGGTGGCTTCTTTCCGCGAGCAGAAGATGCGGGAAGCGGCCCTGGCTGCCAGCGCCCGCATGACCCTCGACCACCTGCACGAGCAACTGGAAGCCGGCACGGTCAAGGAATTGCCTTTGATTCTGAAGGCCGACGTGCACGGTTCGGTGGAAGCCTTGTGCGAGCAACTGGAGCGGCTGAGTTCTGAGCAGGTCAGAATCAAGATCGTGCACAGCGGCGTGGGCGGCATCAGCGAAACCGACGTGCTGCTCGCCTCCGCTTCCAACGCCGTTGTGATCGGTTTCAATGTTCGCCCCGAGCGCAAGGCGACCGCCATGGCGCAGCAGGAATCGGTGGATATCCGGTTGCACAATGTGATTTACGAAATCTTGGACGAGATTCGCCTCGCCGCCACCGGTTTGTTGGAGCCCACGATCAAGGAAACCATCCTGGGCCGGGTGGAGGTGCGGGAGACCTTCCGCATTCCGCGCGTAGGCATGGTGGCCGGCTGTTACGTGCTGGAAGGGAAAATCATGCGCGACGCCGACGTGCGCGTCTTGCGCGACAACGTTGTCATCTACCAGAGCAAAGTCAGCTCTTTGCGCCGCTTCAAGGACGATGCCAAAGAAGTGCAGGCCGGCTATGAGTGCGGCGCCACCGTCAGCAATTTCCCTGACGTCAAGGTGGGCGATATCCTGGAAGTCTTCGCGATCGAAAAAGTGGTGGCGGCGCTCGCGGGCGCTTCTTCGCAAGAGGCTGTGGGTCGCAGCAGGCAAGCCTGAGGCGCCGGCCCGGATTCGGGCGCGCATCAATAATCAACGCCTATGGTTGTGGGGCTGGTTCGGCTGGAAATTCATCTCCCCTACGCGCAGTCGTTGAAAGACAAGCGACAGGTGGTGCGGAAGTTGAAGGAGCGCCTGCGCGCTCGCTTCAACGTGGCGGTGGCCGAGCTGGATCATCAAGAGTTGTGGCAGCGCGCCACCGTAGGGGTGGTTTCGATCAGCAACGACAACTCCCACCTGGCGCAAGTGCTGGAGACCGTCGTCCACGAGTCAGAGAAAATCCTGAAGGGCGACTTGGTGGATTCGCAGATCGAATACTTGTAGTTTTCCGGAGAGACCCGCCTGTGACTGTTCCTGGACGCCGCCCCGAACGCGTGGGGGGGCGGATTCGTGCGGAAATCAGCGCCATACTGGTGAGCGGGCTGAAGGATCCGCGCATCGGTTTTGCCACCATCACCTCCGTGCGTGTCACGCCCGACTTGCGGGAGGCCCGCGTGTACGTCAGCGTGCTGGGCAACACCGAGAAGCAGCAAGAAACCATGGACGGATTTCAGGCCGCGCGCGCCTACATTCGGCGCGAGTTGGCGCACCGCTTGAGCCTGCGCCGCACGCCCGAGCTCAGCTTTGAGCTCGACCGCTCGGCCGAGCAGGGCGCCCGCATTGACGAGCTGCTGCGCCAAGTCCGGTCGGATTCCGAGCACTGATGGACGGGGCTCTGGTCATCAACAAGTCTGCGGGGATGACCTCGCACGATGTGGTGGTGCAGGTGCGCCGCCTGCTCCGCATCCGTTCCATCGGCCACCTCGGCACGCTCGACCCCATCGCCACCGGCGTGCTGCCCTTGCTGGTCGGCGCCGCCACGCGCTTGCAGCGTTTCTACACCGCCCGCCGCAAGCGCTACCAGGGGCGCATCCGCTTTGGTTTCGCCACCGACACTTACGACGCCGACGGCCGCCCCACCGGCCCGGACAGTTCCCCCACGCTGCGGCTGGAAGACTTGGAGCCGCACCTGGCGGTCCTGAGCGGAAAAATCAAGCAGACTCCGCCGCCCTATTCCGCCAAGAAGGTCAAGGGGGTGGCCGCCTACGAGCTCGCCCGGCGGCGGGAGAAATTTACCCTGGAGCCGGTTGAGGTTGAGGTCTATCGTTTTGAGCTCAGTCGGGTGGAAGGTGCCTTTGCGGATTTTGTGATTGAGTGCACCACCGGCACCTACATCCGCAGCTTGGCGCACGACCTGGGCCAGCGCATCGGCGCGGGCGCGCACCTGGTGGAAATCTGCCGCACCGCCTCGGGCGAGTTCACGCTCAAGCAGGCGCTCACGCTGGAAGCTCTGGCGGAGGCTGCGCGCGAAGAGCGCCTGCCGCAAGTGTTGACCCCGCTGGCCGAGCTTCTCTCCGACTTGCCGCAGGCGGTGGTCAGTTCGGTTCTAGAGCGCAAGATTCGCCACGGCGGGAAAATCGAGTTGGACCAAACGCAGATCGAAAACGCCCCCAGCCAGGCCCCGCTCGACAGCGACGCCTGGAAGCCTTTTCGGGTGCGCATCTTCAATCAGAACCGCGAGCTGATCGCCATCGCGCAGGCCGTCCTGCCCCGCGTCTTCCAACCCATCGTCGTCCTCTCCGCCTCGGCGTGATCGTTCCGCACTCAGTCCTTTCCGGTGGGGACCAGGCGGCGGACTTCGTCGAACCAGTTAAAGATGAATGTCAGGTGGGCGCGGTCTTGCTCTTGCTCGGCTTCCTCGGCGCGCTGGAGGAGGATGAACTGCTCGCCGTCGAGGGAGACATCATAGTTATAATTAGGGCCTGTGTTCTGGACATTGGTTTCGAAGAGAAGTTCGGGCTTCCCGGCGCGGAAGGAGTCGCCTTCGCGGGTGACGGGAACCCTCATCCAGCGGTTCGCTCCTTCGCGATAGATCAGCTCGCGCCCGTTCTTCGTCCAGCGATGAAAACTTCCGCCGTTGGTGGAGATTTGCCATTTCCCCGCTGCCGTGGCAGATTGGCCTGCGGTTGCAGGCTGGCCCGCGGTGGCGGGCTGACCGCTCGGGCCCGCGTAGGGCCGGACATAGATTTCCATGCGGCCGGACTCATTCGACATATAGGCAATCCAGCGGCCGTCGGGAGAAAATAGCGGGACAACCTCGATCGCCGGGGTGGCCAGAAACAGTTCCGGCTTTCGTTCCCCTTCAAGTGGCAACACCCAGAGGTCCCAGTCGGTCTCCGGGTCTTGTTCCCAGAAGGCCAGCAGTTTCCCGTCCTGGGAGAAAGAGGATGGCCGCTGGACATTCTTGCTGGTGGTCAGTTGTTCTGCCGCCCCGGCGCCGTCGGCCCGCTTCCAGTAGATATTCGGCGCGCTGCCGTCTCGGTCGGAGGCAAAGGCGATGCGCCGGCCGTCGGGCGTCCAGGCAGGCATGACATTGTTTTCTCCCTCGAAGGTCAGCCGGCTCATGGCGCCGCGCTCGATTTCATAGACCCAGATGTCGAACCCCGATGCTCCCACAATCTGTACGGCGATTTGGCGGCCGTCGGGGGAGAGGCGCGGATTAATATAGATTTTATTTTCCGCAGGGAGAAGGGAACCTGCCCCCGAACGGTCAGCCTGGGCCATGCGCCAGCCCCAGGCAGCGCCCTCGCCGGGCAGGTAGGCAAGAGTTCCGCCGGAGGAAAAGGCCAGTTGGGTTACGCCGTTCCCGGCTGTGCCGCCCAGCGAGACTACACCTTCCAGCACGGGCGCGGGCTGGCCGGTCATCTCGAGACGGACGGGATCGAAAGGCGCAGCGAAAATGGTCCCGCCGCGGGTGTAGATGAGGTGCCCCTTCGATTCCGCTCCGGGCGGGCCGGTAGGAAGAAAGCGGGGGTAGGTCCCGCCTTCGTGAATCACCTTGCGCTCGCCGGTGGCGGGCACCACGGCTTCTATGGTGGCGTCGTCGTAAGCGCCGCCTCTGTCCTGGGCCATGAACAGAACAGCCTTGCCGCCGGGCAGGAACCAGGGCCAGCGGTGGGAGCGTTCGCCTTCGCTCGGTGTGGTAATTTCCACCGGGGCGCCGCCCGCCGCCGGGATTTGAAACAGGCCGGATTGGGTGTGGGGCGCATAGACGATAACGTCGTCCGGGCTCCAGGTTCCGCCGCGATTGACCTGCGTGCTGGCCAGGGTGAGCGGGGTGCCGCCGGTGACCGAAACCTTCTTCAGGGCGTCTTCGGTAAAGAAGGCTACCCAGCGGCCA
>JACZYA010000170.1 GCA_022571295.1 Acidobacteriota bacterium
GAACCCTATCTCGAAGGCGTCGCACCCGACGGCACCTCGCTGGCCGACCAGCGTGTCGCGCTACTTTGGCTGCTCAACTTTCAGCGACAAACCCACAGCGGCGTGTGGAAACGGGACGAACTCGAACACCAGGTTCAGCAAGACTTGCAAGCAGCTGCACCCCGGCTCGACGAACTGGGCCTGAAAGCGGACATCACTGCCGGCTGCCGGAATTTCCTGGCATGGCTGCGAGACACACCGCTGGCCCGCGTGGCTGAACACGGCGATTTCTGGAAAGGTAATCTGATTCTCCAGCCCCCTGACCGCCTCTACGTGCTGGACTGGGAGCACTTCCGCGATCCCGGCGAACCTTTCTTCGACCTATTTTTCTTTCTCTACAGCCACTACTGCTATGGGTCCTTTTTTTCACCCGGCAGGGCTTTCCTTCGTGCCTACCGACGGAACACGCCGTTCTTATTGGCAGAGTTTGCTTCTGCCTACAGGCTCCAGACCAGCGACCTGCTCACCTACCTTCCCTACTTTACTGTCCGCTATCTTCTGCGCGGCACACCCCTACCGGAACAAATCAAACCTTTCGGGGAGCAGCTACGCTCCTGGCTGGAGCACAGGAGGTTGGCGTGGATGCGCACCGGCAGGAAAAAAGATTGGAGAGCTGAACTGAAAAAACCGTCTGGTTGAGCTGGCACCCCCGGCTTCGGCCCCAGCATCGCCGTCTCCCACCGTCTCTGCGTAGCGGTTCTGCCCTGTCCTTACGGTTGTGCTTGCCATAGCCGTCCCGAGCAACAACCGACCGGCTGAACACCGCACCCGTGGGAAGGAGGAACGCTTGTCCTATGGTCCGGTAAGGCTGGGGTAGGAATGACTGCCTGCGGCGACTGGGCTAGCGCGGCAGGCGTTCAACCAGCGCGCGCAGCCGTTGCTGGTCAGAGCCGCGCAGGTCGGTGAACTCCACGCCCATGCCCAAGCTGGGTAAGACGCGCCGGACCACGCAATCCACTGCCAGCGGCGGCCCGTCGGTCGAAGAGAGGCTGGCACGAAAGGTCGCGCCCACCCAGAGCGGGTTCTGCATCTCCACCAGCATCCCACCCACGCTGATGTCGCCGGTGCGCCCGCGCACGGTCGAGGAACCCCACTCAATTTCTACCTCGGTGTGGTAACGAACACGGTGATACTCACGGCGATCCATTCCGCGCAGCCTCGGCTCCGTGGTTTCCACCGCTGTACCCTCGCTCCTTTGACCCGATGCTAGTCAGGCGTTTCGCCCCTGTCAAGCAATACGGCTAGGCATGTAGTGGAGCATTTTCACGATGTTGTTTTGTCGCTGAGCCCGGGGGCCTGCCTGCAGCAGGTAAGCCCCCGGGCGGAAAAGCGACACACACACACCGTGGCAGGTGCCCTTCGACATTGCTCAGGACAAGCCGCGGGGCTCGGCGTGAGTTCGGTATTTCCAAAAAAACTCACTCTCGGTTGAACGGTCAAGGACAAGCCGACGAAGAAGGCTGCGCCTTCTTCGCCGCTACCCCTTCGATCCGGTTAGGTAGCTAGGGGCGGCAGAGCCGCTGGAAGAGAGCCTGGTATTGATCGGTGATCTTTTCCCAGTTGTACCGCTCCCGGGCGCGGCGACGAGCGCGCTCTCCCAATTCTCGGCGCAAGGCCGGGTCACGCAGGACACGCTCCAGTTGCCGGAGCAAATCCTCGGGCCGGGGCTCGAACGGCAGACCAGCGTCGCCTACCACTTCAGCATTTTCGGGAGTGTTCAGGAACAGGATGCCGTGCCCACAGGCCATGGCCTCAATCAAAGCCGGGTGGGTGCCGCCGACTTCGGTGGCGTGGATGTAAAGCGCCGCATGGTTCTGCAACTGCCAGTAGCCGTCTCCGTAGACCGACCCGGCAAAAACAATGCGCGCATCGCGAGTCTGCTTGAGCTGCGCCACGTAACCCGGCCGATAGACGTTGTCGCCTACCATCGCGAGTTGCAAGTCGGTCTTGGTCTTCTCGAAAGCGCGCAGCACAAGCTCAGGATTGTTCTCGGGTTCGAAGCGGCTGACGTAAAGCACGTAGCGGCCCGGGCGCAGACCGCAGCGCTCCAGCACTTGTGTGTCCCTCGTTGGTCGGGGCTCGGCGCCGTAGGCAATCAGCGTGGAGCGTTTGCCGTAGCGCTTGCGGTAGTAGTCGCGCATGACGCGGGCGTCGGTAACCATTTCGGTGGGCGTCACCAGCGCCAGCCATTCGCACAACCACAAATAGGCGCGTCCCATCCAACGCCACTTGCGGCGGCGGCGGTCGAGGCCGTCCACGTTCAACACCGTGGGCTTGCCCGCCAAGCGAGGAATCCAGGCGAAGGGGCTGTTGGCTACGTTACACAGGAAGACCACCTCAGCGTCGGAGCGCACGACGTGGAGTGTCGCGAGGAAAGTGTTCACGACCGTGTCGAGGTATTTCCGCGCAATGGTGGGCAGCAGCACCAGCCGCATGCCGCGGTAGGTAGGCTGCCGGTAGCTGATGTGCGCCCGACGGCCGTACACCGTCACTTGATGGCCGCGGCCGGCCAGCCGCGCTCCCAACTCTTCCACCAGAGTCTCAAAGCCGCCGTAGTTGGCGGGCACGCCGCGCGTACCCAGGATAGCGATCTTCATCGGCGACGGTTCTGCCGGGAAGCTGGCGGGACGAAAGCGAAACCAACGCGCCAACTCCCGGTCGGGCACGCGCCGCTTAGCCTGCACCTGCCGGCGTTTAGCCCAAACGCGCTGACGCTCCCGCCAGAGGAAGCTGAAGGCCGGCAGCGAGGTCCGCTCCCGTGCCAGCACGTAGAGTACGATTCCCAAATCGCGCAGGGTGGCGGGGAGAAACGTGCGCCAGAAAACCGACCAGCCGATGTTCTTGGCGCGCAGGAGGATGCGGTTCTTGGTGGAGTGATAGTTGAGCACCGGCGGCAGGGTGCGGCGGTTTTCGGGCAGGACACGCCGCAGGTGGTAGCCGACTGCTTTGGGGACGTAGAGGCATTTCCAGCCCGCGAGTTGCGCGCGCCAGGCCAGGTCAGCGTCCTCGCGGTAGGAAAAGAAGTCGGGGTCAAAGAACTCGCCGTCCATTGAAAGTTCGTCTATCAGGACGCGGCGGTAGAGCGCGGCGGCGGCGGTGGCGCCGAAGACGAATTCCGCGCGGTCGTACTGGCCGCAGTCGGGTTGGTTGGAGCCGCGGTCAAAGTGGCGCAGGGTGGGAGTGAAATACATGCCGGTGGAGTCGAGTAAAGGCGGCGCAGGGCGCGAACCGTCCGAGGCCAGGCGGAGAAGTTTGCCGCAGACGGTGCCGACTTGGGGGCGCTCCGCAACGGCGTCGAGCATGGAACGGACGCAGCCGGGTTCGAGAACCACGTCCGGGTTCAGGCAGAGCACCCACGGGTTGCGCGTTTGCCGGATGGCCTGGTTCTGAGCGGGGGCGAAGCCGCGGTTGTCGGTGTTGCGGATGAGCGCAATGCGATCAGAATAGCGCTCCAACACTTGCAGGGTTGCGTCCTGGGAGGCGTTGTCCACCACCACCAGGTCGAGCGCGACACCTTCCTGGGCGAACAACGAGTCGAGACAGCGCTCGATGTGCGCGGCGCTGTTGTAGGTGACGATTGTGACGGCGACGCGCTCCAGCGGCGGTGAACCTCTCACACCAAGCGTTCTGGGTAAACCCTTCCGGGCGCGCTCCTTGGGTGAACTTTTGCGGGCAGGTTTTCGAGGTGAACGTTTGCGGGCGCGCTCCTTGGGTGGATTCTTGCGGCGAGCCACTCGTGCTTCACCCTCGCGGTAAACCATGCCAGACCTCAACCGGCCGCGCCGAATACGCAGCGGCGAATGACCGCCGCGTAGGCCCCGACATCCGCGCGGCGGCTGCCGGGACCGGCCGGCGCGCCCGAGTCAGGCAGTCCCGATGCGGACAAGCCAACGGCAGCGGCCAGCATGCGCAGCAGCATACCTTTGAAAATCGCCACGCGCAGGACCGCGACCGCCAGGCGGCTGTGGTGCTTGCGGAAGTAGCGCAGAAGATTCTGGTACCAATACAACTGCCGGTCGCGGTCGGTGACGGCCGCCAGGCTGTGCGCGCCGGCATGGACGAAGCGCGCTTGCGGCTCATAGAGAATCGTCCAGCCCGCCTGCCGCAGGCGGCGGCACAGGTCTACGTCTTCAAACCAGAGCGGGAAGAAGCGCGGGTCGAACCCGCCCAGCGATTCCCAGGCGCGACGCTTGACCAACAGGCAGGCGCCGGCGGGTTGCTCGATTTCAGCCGGGCGCTCGTAGTCAAAATCCACGCAGCGGTAGCGGCGGTTGAAAGGATTGCCGGGCCAGACTCGATTGAGGAGCAGCGTTTCCGCCAGGGCGGTTGCCAGAGTGGGCAGACGGCGAAAAGTGAAACCCACCTGGGTGGCGCCGGTGGAGTCGAGCAGGCGGCCGGCGAGGGCGCCGGCGGAAGTGTTGGCCGCCGTCGCCTGCAGCGCAGCCAAAGCGCCCGGCTGCGCTTGCACGTCCGGGTTGAGAAACAGCAGCAGCTCGCCGTGCGCGGCGCGCGCGCCCTGGTTGGCGGCGGCGGCGAAGCCGCGGTTGTCGGGGTTGGCCAGGACCTGCGTGCCGGGGACGGCGCGGGCGGCCTCGCAGGTGGCGTCCGAGGAAGCGTTATCCACCACAATGCGCTCCCAATCGGGCTGGTTCAGACTGCGCAGGCAAGCCTCAATGTGCCGGGCGGAGTTGAAGGTGACGATGATGATGGAGCCCGCTGCGGGCATAACGATGGCGGATTATAGCACGAGGTGGAATCACTATCGGACAGGACAGGTGTCCCGCGTAGGCGGGTGCCAAGCCTGCCTGCCGCAGGCAGGCACCTCTTCCGGACCACTCAACTTGAAAGTGGGGCGGGTGCCCTTCGGCTCCGCTCAGGACAGGCTCCGCACCTCTTCCGGACTGTTAGAGGGGCTTGAGGGGCTGCGTGGCAGGCAAGAATGTCTGCCCCACCAATTGTCAAACCGGGGAGGAAGGCTTAGTTGGCGCCGGAGATGATGATGTCGTAGAGCAGGTCGGGGCGGGCGTCGCCGCGCCAGTCGAACACGCGGACGAAGAAGGTTGTCGTGCCCGCCGGCACCTCGAACTCCAGCTTGGAATCCTGGACAACGCCCAGCGTGATGTCATCGTTCAGGCAAGCGTCATCGAAGAGGGTAGGGGTGGTGTCAGCAAGGCCGGTCACGCCGTCGTCGGTGCCCTCGTTGCGGCAAGTGGTCTGGCGGACATCGTTGACGTCCACGATTTCAATCACCGAGTCGAGCGGGCGGGGAGTGGCGAGGGTGCA
>JACZYA010000171.1 GCA_022571295.1 Acidobacteriota bacterium
CGGGACTCCCACCCGCTCCGGGTTGGAAAAACGGCTGTGGGTTGAGTGCGAAGCGTGCTCGCGGCGCGAAGATTCGTGTGCCTCTCGGATAAGACTCCTCCTCCCCTCAGGCTCCTCCCCCGGCGGGAGAGGGCGCGCCTATCATCCCCTCTGTGGATGCTATGATGACGCCCGCGCAGTATACACCTGCGCCCCGCACCCCAGCAAGGCGCAGCGCAACCCCAGAAATAAGAACAGGTTAGTCGCGATAGACGCGCGGGATGCGCTTGCCCAGCCCGGAAAGGACTTCCGAGGCCACCGACCCAAGCGCGCGGGCCACCTCGGTGGGGGGGATGGAAGCGACCCCGTTCGAGCCGATCAGCACCAGCTCGTCCCCCGGTCGGGCGGCGGGCACGTCGGTCACGTCCGCCAGGGTCAGGTCCATGCCGATGGTGCCCACCAACGGCACCGACTGGCCGTGCAGCAGCGCTCGGCAGCGTCCCGTGAGGGCGCGCCGCCAGCCGTGCCCGTAGCCAATGGGCACCACCGCAATGCGCGAAGGCCGCGCCGTGACGAAGCGCGAGCCGTAGCCCAACGGGGAGTTGGGCCCGAACTCGCGCACCTGGTAGATGCGCGCCTTGAGCGTCAGCACCGGCTTGACCGGCAGCTTGGCCTGCAGGGCGGCGTTGCGGTCGTCGCCGGCACGAAAGTCCATAAAGGAGAGATAGCCGTAGAGAATTGAGCCCGGGCGCACCATCGTCCCCCAGGTTTCCGGCCGCGCCACCACCGCCGCGGTGTTGGCCAGGTGAATCAAGGGTGGGCGGAAGCCGCGCTCGGCGAACTGCCGCCGGGCCTTTTCAAAGCAGGCCACCTGCTGCTCGGTCTGATTGCTGGTGAAGTCCTCGGAAGAAGCAAATTGGGTGTAGAGGCCCTCGAGCTCCAGGTGGGGGCTGGCAGAAAGCGCGTCCAGCAGGCGCGGGACTTCCGCCGGGGGCACGCCCAGGCGGCCCATGCCGGTGTCCACCTTGACGTGGCAGCGGAGCTTGCGCCCGGCGCCCCGCGCGGCTCGCTCCAGAAGCTCCACTTGGCCAACCTCGGTGATGCCGGGCGTGATGTTGTGCGCGAGCAACTCCTGCTCCTCGCCGGGATAGAAGCCGGTCAGAACCAGGATGGGCGCGCCGATGCCTGCTTGGCGGAGCTCGATGGCTTCGCCCAGGCAGGCCACCCCCAGCGCGTCCGTGCCCACCTCCTCCAGGGCGCGCGCCACCGGAACGGCGCCGTGGCCGTAGGCGTCGGCCTTGACCACCGCCAGGATTTTGCGTTCCGGCCCGACGTGGCGCCGAACGATGTTGAAGTTCTCTTTCAGTCGTGGGAGCGAAATCTCCGCCCAGCAGGGGGGTTGTGCCATGGTGTCCTGTGGTTCTCCCTTCTGGCCGACCTTCCCCCTCCGAAGCCGTGGCGTAGGAGGGCTTACCCTCCGGCCTGTCCTCCGAAGTCCTATGGACGAAGGAGGAAGCCTCCGACGCAGGAGGATTACCTCTTGCGACGCGCGCAGCAACCAGAAGGATGCCTGCCCGCCGCCGCGCTCACCTAATTTGTACCGCGAACACCCCCCCAAGAGCAACCCAATGAGCCACCCGGTATGGATCTTTTTGAAAATTAGAAGCTCACGCCGAGCCCCGTGGCACCTGCCACGGGGTGTTTGTGCCGCTTTTCCGCCCGGCAGCCTGCCCGCTCTAGGCGGGCAGGCCGCCGGGCTCAGCGGTAAATCAAAATCGTGAAACTAATCCACTACCAGCCACCCCGCCGCAGGGGAAAACCAGCTTGAGGAAAGGCCAGCGATGCCCGTACGGGCATCGCCGCTACCAAATTAAACAAATAGGGATACCGGCGAAGAAGCCGTTGGCTTCTTCGCCGGTTTGTCTCGAGCGAACTGCTAATGTGCCGGGCGAAGGACTATTCTTCCTCCGGGTGGCGGAGGAGGTTCTCAAAGCGGGTGAACTGCCGCAAGAAGGCCAGGTGAACCTTGCCGGTGGGGCCGTTGCGCTGCTTGGCGATGATCAGCTCGGCCTTGCCGCGCTCTTCATCCGTCACCATGTCAGGGTCGCGGTACATCTCCGGCCGGAAGATAAAGGCCACCACGTCGGCGTCCTGCTCGATGGAGCCCGAGTCGCGCAGGTCGCTCAACTGCGGGCGGTGGTCGCCGGTGCGCTGCTCGGGGGCGCGGCTCAACTGGCTGAGCGCCAGCAGCGGCACACGCAGCTCCTTGGCCAGCGCTTTCAACCCCCGGCTGATGCTGGAAACTTCCTGCACGCGGTTTTCAAAGCGGCCCCGCCCGCTCATCAACTGCATGTAATCCACAATCACCAACGCGACGCCATGCTCGGCCTGGAGCCGCCGACACTTGGCCCGCATCTCCAGCACCGTCAGCGCCGGGGTGTCGTCAATGTAGATGGGCGCCTGCGCCAGCCGCGCCGACGCCGTCACCACCCGGCCCTGCTCCTCGCGGCTGAGGTAGCCGGTGCGGAAGCGGTGCTGGTCTACGCGCCCTTCGGCGCACAGCAGACGCAGCAGCAGCGATTCCTTGGCCATCTCCAGGCTGAACATCGCCACCGGCTTCTCCAAGTCGAGCGCTACGTGCTGGGCAATGTTCAGCGCTAGGGCGGTCTTGCCCATCGAGGGCCGCGACGCCAGCACGATCAGGTCGGAGGGCTGCAAGCCGGAGGTCAGGTTGTCGAAATCGGTGAAGCCGGTCGCCAGCCCGGTGATGTGCTGCCGGCGCTCGAAGTACTCGTCCAGGCGGGGAAAAGTGGCCCGGACGATTTCCTTCAGCGGCAGCAGCCCGGCCCTTATGCGGTCTTCCGCCAGCGCGAAGATGGACTCCTCGGCGCGGTCCAGCAGCTCATCGGCTTCCTGCTCAGCCTCAAAGCATTCGGTAATGATGTTGTGGGAGGCGTGGATCAGGTTCCGCAGCAGCGCCTTCTGCTTGACGATGCGGGCGTAGTGCTCGACGTGGGAGATGCGCGGCACGCCGTCCACCAGCGAGGAAAGGTAAGCCGTGCCGCCGGCGGCTTCCAGTTCCCCCGCCCGCTCCAGGTCTTCGTTCAGGGTGACCAGGTCAATCGCCCGCCGCTCTTCGCTCAGCGCCACCATGCGGGCAAAAATCTTGCGATGGCCATCCTGATAGAAATCCCCCGACTCCAGCGTTTCAATCGCCGGGTGGAAGGCCTCGTTGTCCAGCAGGATGGCGCCGAGCACAGAACGCTCGGCCTCCAGGTTGTGGGGGAACTTCCGTTCCAGGGTTACGTCAGTAGCCACTACTCCATCCGCGCACTGTTTCGAACCACGTTTCGATGCAGCCTATTTTCGCTTTCTATTCGCTAGAGGTCAAGAGGAACCCGACCACCCACATCTACCCCGTTATAAGTGCAGGTATGCCCGCCGGCGATTCACCCTGACGGGTTCACCGCAAGCGACCGAACAGGGGGCAGTCCCTGAAGTGAATCGCCTCGGCCGCCTTCGGCGGGCACTTTCCTTGCCTTGCCCGCCCCTGCTGTTCGCGCTGCCGGTTCCCCGGCAAGCGACAGCCCGAAACGGGCAACAGCCTAGGGGAACTATCAGACAGGGGCGATTCTCTTCTCGCAGGACAAAGCATGCAAGCGAAAAGCGACCTCGACTTGTGACTATCGAGTGGAAAAGGCGAGAAACTTGTTGGTGCTTGTGAAAAAAAACCGCCAGCGGCGGGGCGGCTCGACCTGTTTTTCTGCGCGGTTATTCTTTTTCTTTTTGCTCTTCTTGCCCTGCTTGTCCTTCCTGTTCGCCTTCTTCGCGCACGACTTGCAGTTTGACGCTAGCGGCCACTTCGCGGTGGATGCGCACCGGAACGGTGTATTCGCCCAGAGTCCGGATGGGCTCGGCCAACTCCACCTTGCGCCGGTCGATGGAGAAGCCCTTGGCCTCCAAGGCCTCGGTGATGTCCATGGAGGTCACCGAGCCGAACAGTTGGTCGCTCTCGCCCGCCTTGACCGTAAAGGTCAGCTCGACCGCGCTCATCTGCTCGGCCAGGGTTTCGGCGGCAGACTTCTGGCTGGCATCCTTGCGGGCGGCCGCGGCTTTCATCTCCACCACTTGCTTGCGGGTGCCCGTCGTGGCCAGCAACGCCAGCTTCTGCGGCAGCAAGTAGTTGCGAGCGTAGCCGTCTTTGACGGTCACGATGTCACCCTTGCTTCCCAGCTCTTGGATGTCCCCACGCAAGATAACTTCCATGTAGTCCTCTCAACTCCAGCGGCTTTCGCCCGGTGTTTCTCCTAGTAGGAGGCGGCAAACGGCAGCAGAGCGATGTTGCGCGCCCGCTTGAGCGCCACCTTCAGTTCCCGCTGATGCGGCGGGCACACGCCCGTCAGCCGCTTAGGCAGAATCTTGCCGCGTTCGCCGATGAACTGCCCGATTATCTTCACGTCCTTATAATCAATGTGGTCCATGCGCTCGACGCAGAACCGGCAAACCTTGCGCCGGCGAAAGAACCGCCGTCCGCCGCCGCCGCTCGACGGCGTCGGGGCGCGCCTCGTCCAGCGCCGCGGCGTGTCGCGCGTGCACCTCCGCGAGGTCGGGGCGGATCGTGTCGAGATCGATGTCGTCGGACTCGGTGAGGACGTCCGCCTCGACCTCCGCCTCCTCGATGAAGACGAGCGGGTGCCCCTCGAAGACCGTGTCCCCGTGGTCCACGCTCAGCGCGCGGACGAACCCGCTGCGATCCGCGCTGATCACGTGCTCCATCTTCATGGCCTCCATCACGAGCAGCTCCTGGCCCCGGCGCACGAGGTCGCCCACCTGGACCAGCAGGCTGACGATGGTGCCCTGCATCGGCGCTGAGACCGCGACGGTGCCGGGGGGGCCGGCGGTCGGCTCGCGCGCGACCTGCGGAGCGGACGGGGCGGGCGTGGCAGGCGTGTCCACGCCGCTCTTGCCGTAGTCGAGGACTGCGAGCGGATCCTTGCTATCGACCTGGGCGCCAGCGAAGCTGCTCGCCGCCGGGGTGGCCTGCTCGGCGCGCGTCGCCTGCACGTAGCGCGCACGACGCGCCTGCGGGTCGACGGCGGCGAGCGTCGCGATCTGTTCGTCGACGAACCGGGTGTGGACACGGCCCGCCTCGAAGTCCGCGTGCGCCAGGACGTTCTGGAGGAACGGGATGTTCGTCGCGACGCCATCGATGCGGAACTCGCTCAGCGCCCGCGACGTACGGGCCACCGCGTCCGCGAAGTGCGCGGACGGCGAGTGGCCGATCACCTTCGCCCGCAGCGCGTCGAACGCCGGGTTCGTGGT
>JACZYA010000172.1 GCA_022571295.1 Acidobacteriota bacterium
GACCGAAACCCAGGGTCGCATCCACACCTCCGCCGCCACCGTCGCGGTCCTGCCCGAAGCCGACGACATTGACGTCCACATCGAACCCAAAGACCTGCGCATTGACACCTTCTGTTCCTCCGGCCCCGGCGGGCAGTCGGTCAACACCACCTACTCCGCCGTGCGCATCACCCACCTGCCCACCGAGTTGGTGGTCAGTTGCCAGGACGAGAAGTCGCAGATCAAAAACAAGGCCAAGGCCATGCGGGTGCTGCGCGCCCGGCTCTACGAGCTGGAGCAGGCCCGCCAGCACGCCGCCATCGCCGCCGAGCGGCGCGGGATGGTCAAGAGTGGCGACCGCAGCGAGAAGATTCGCACCTACAACTTCCCCCAGAGCCGCCTGACCGACCATCGCATCGGCCTGACCCTGCACCAACTGCCCGCCATCCTCGACGGGCGGCTGGCTCCGGTGGTGGATGCCCTGATTACGCATTTCCAGGCCGAGCGCCTCAAGCAGGAGTTGGTAGAAACGTAATCGGGTGCTGAAGAAGTCGAGGCTTTGTCATTCTGAGGAGCCTGCCTGCCGCAGGTGGGCGACGAAGAATCTGCATGTCTGTTGCTTCACCCGATGACGGGATTCTTCGCTGCGCTCAGAATGACAAATGACATCAGAAGGGTTTCGTCCCAATCAGCCATGAACCTGCGCCAAGTTTTGCGCGACGCCCTCCAGCAACTCACCGCCGCGCAGGTGCCTTCGGCCTCCACCACCGCCGAAGTGCTGCTCATGCACGTGCTGGAGCGCGACCGCACTTTTCTCTACGCCTACCCGGAAGCGGAGCTGAGCGTCGAGCAGGAGCGCGCCTATCGCCACCTGCTCCGCCAGCGCGCCGCCGGCCACCCCACGCAGTACCTCACCTGCCGGCAGGAGTTCTGGGGCCTGCCGCTCCACGTCGAGCCCGGCGTCTTCATCCCCCGCCCGGAAACCGAGCACGTGGTGGAAGTGGCGCTCCAGATTGTGCGCGAGCGCATGTCCAAGGCTGATGCTCGCATCGTGGACGTCGGCACCGGCACCGGCTGCATCGCCCTGGCGCTGGCCAAGGAGCTTCCAGAGGCGCACATCACCGCCGTTGACGTTTCCGAAGACGCCCTGCGCCTCGCCCGCCACAACGCCGAAGCCCTCGGCTTGGCCCCGCGTGTCCAGTTCCTCCACTCCGACCTGCTCGAAGTTTTTACGAGCCACGGGCTTGCCCCGAACGGAGTCGAGGGGAGCGAAGCCGAAGGGAGCGGAGTCGAGGGGTCACGAGCTTGTCCCGAGCGCAGTCGAGGGATCACGAGTCACGAGTCACGTCCCTTCGACCTCATCGTCTCCAACCCGCCCTACGTCAGCCCCGACCAGGCTGCGCAGTTGCCGCGCGAAGTCCGCGAGCACGAACCCCCCGCCGCGCTCTTCTCCCCCGGCGACGGATTGGAAGTCACTCGCCGCCTCATTGGCCAAGCGCAGCAGCTCTTGGTTCCCAGTGGCGCGCTTGTGCTGGAGCTGGGTTACAACATGGCGGCGCGAGCGCGGTCGTTGTTGGGCGACGCCTGGACGAACATCGAAATCACCAACGATCTGCGCGGCATCCCCCGCGTCCTCGCCGCCCAAAGGAAGTGACTGCGGTGCTTGCCCAAGCCGTGAAACAAATTGCGCATGTGGACATGGACGCGTTCTACGTGTCGGTGGAGCTGCTCTACCGGCCGGAGCTGCGCGGGCAGCCGGTGGTGGTGGGCGCGCCCGGCGACCAGCGCGGGGTGGTGGCCGCGGCCAGCTACGAGGCGCGCGCCTTCGGCATCCACTCCGCCATGCCGTCGCGCACGGCGAAGAAGCTCTGCCCGCACGCGGTTTTCCTTCCCGGCAACTACGAGTTGTACGAGCAGTGGTCGGAGCGCGTGCGCACTGTCTTCGAGCGCTTCACGCCGGTAGTCCACATGGTCTCGATTGACGAAGCCTACCTCGACCTGACCGGCACCGAGCGTCTGCACGGAACTGCCTGGGCGGCGGCGCAGAAAATCCAGCGCGCGGTCTGGGAGGAAACGCAACTGCCGTGCTCGATCGGCGTGGCGCAAAGCTGCGTGGTGTCCAAGGTGGCCTCCGACTTGGCCAAGCCGCGCGGCCTGCTGTGGATTCCCGTCGACGCCGAAGCTGCTTTCCTGGCGCCGCTGCCGGTGCGGCGCATCCCCGGCATCGGCAAGGTGACGGAGAAAACCCTGGCCGGACTGGGCGTGCGCACGGTGGGCGAGTTGGCGCGGGTGAAGCGAGAAAAATTGGAAGAAGTTTTCGGGCAGTGGGGCGAGGCACTCTACCGCAAGGCGCGCGGGCGCGACGCCGACCTGTGGTTCCTGGACGAGGAACAAAAGTCCATCAGCCACGAGCGCACCTTTGCCGAAGACGTGGGCGACGCGCAGCAGCTCGACGCCACCCTGGCCTACTTGGCCGAGCTGGTGGGCCAACGCCTGCGGGAGGCGCGCCTCTACGCCCGCACCGTCACGCTCAAGCTGCGCTACGAAAACTTCCAGACCTTGACCCGCGCGCTCACGCTCAACCAGCCCACCGACCTCGACGTTGTGCTCTATGAGGCGGCGGCCCGGCTCTTCCGCCGCAACTGGAACCGCAAGCGCAAGCTGCGCCTGCTGGGCATCGCCGCCGGGCAGTTAGACGCTGCGCCGGGGCAGCTCTCTTTGCTTGACGCCGACCGCCACGCCCGTCGGGAAAAGTTGACAGCGGCCGCCGACGCCGTGCGCAATCGCTTCGGCGCTGACGCCCTCCGCTCCGCCAAGTCCCTATTGCGAAAGCCGACCCATTAACAGGGAAGAGAGAAACCCTTGGATTTGTCATTCCGAGGAGCCTGCTTGCAGCAGGCAAGCTGGAAGCGACGAGGAATCTGTTTGTCCGCTGGTTCGCTTGCAGGCGGGATTCTTCGCTGCGCTCAGAATGACACAGGAAGGTGTTTCCGTTTCCTGTTAGTTCTCTTTGTGCTGGCACGGTTATAATCACGTCCATGAGCGAGCTGCGCGACAAAGCGACCGAGGTGGTGCAACGCTTGGCCGACGCCGGCCATCAGGCCTACTTCGTGGGCGGGTGTGTGCGCGACCTGCTGCTGCGCCGCCCGCCGGCCGACTACGACGTCGCCACCGACGCCACTCCCGACCGGGTGCTGCAATTCTTTCCCAGGGCGGTCACGGTGGGAGCGCAGTTCGGCGTGGTCAAAGTTTTGCTGGACGAGTACGAAGTTGAAGTCGCCACCTTTCGCTCCGACCACGGCACCCTCGACGGGCGCCACCCGGCGGAAGTCCGCTACGCGCGCACGCCGGAAGAGGACGTGCGCCGGCGCGACTTCACCATCAACGGGCTGCTCTACGACCCACTGAAAGACAAGTACTTGGATTTCGTCAACGGCCGGGATGACCTGGACGCCGGCGTCATCCGCACCATCGGCGAGCCGCGCGAGCGCTTTGCGGAAGACAAGCTGCGCCTGCTGCGCGCCCTGCGTTTTGCCGCCCGCTTCGGCTACCGCATCGAGGAAAAAACCTTCGAGGCCATCGCTGCCTTGCACGCGCAGATTACGCAGGTGTCGCGCGAGCGCATCCGCGACGAGCTGCTCAAGATGCTGACCGAAGGCGCCGCCCGCCGCGCCTTCGAGTTGCTGGACCAGACGGGGCTGCTCGAAGTTTTGCTGCCCGAGGTGACGAAGATGAAGGGCGTCCAGCAGCCGCCGCAGTTCCACCCCGAGGGCGACGTCTGGGTGCACACGCTCCTGCTGCTGGAGAAGCTGGAGCGCCCGACCGCGACCCTGGCTTTGGGCGCGCTCTTGCACGACGTGGGCAAGCCGCCCACCTTCCAAATCACCGACCGCATCCGCTTCAATAGACACGTTGAGGTGGGGGCGGTGATGGCGGAGGAGATTTGCCGACGCCTGCGCCTCTCCAACGCCGACAGCGAGCGGGTGGTGGAGCTGGTCCGCCATCACCTGCGCTTCAAGGACGCGCCCCAGATGCGCCGCAGCACGCTCAAGCGTTTCATTTCTCTGGACGGGTTCGACGAGCACCTGGAACTCCACCGGCTTGATTGCCTTGCCAGCCACGGCGAGCTGGACAACTACCGCTTCGTCAAAGAGGTTTGGGAGACGCTGCCGGAAGAGGAGGTCCGACCGCCGCGACTCCTGACCGGCCATGACCTCAAGGCGATGGGCTATGAGCCCGGGCCGCGCATGGGGAAAATCCTGGCAGCGGTGGAAGAGGCGCAACTGGAAGGAGAGTTGAAGTCACCCGAGCAGGCGCGGGCCTACGTTGAAAAGCAGTTCCCACTCGCGTCGGGCCAGCCCGCGGGTGGCAAACCACCAAAGGGGGCGTGATGGCGGCAGGAGCCGGGCGAAAGGTGAGCACGTCGATTCAGGTCAGCGCCGGCGCCGAGCGTGCGCTGCGCGCGTTTCTCGACCCGGAGCTGATGAAGCAGTGGTGGGGTGTCGAGCGGGCGCTGGTGGAGGAACGCAAGGGCGGCCCCTGGGCGCTGGCGTGGGGCGCCTCCGAGCACGGCTACCACTACGTCGTCAGCGGCACCATCAAGTCGCTGCTGCCGGGCAAGCGCCTGCGCATCGATTCGCTGGTCTATTTCAGCCCGGACTTTCCTGTGCTGGGTCCTATGCGGCTGTTTGTGAACGTGCGGGAGAAGGACGGCCGCACGCGCGTGAGCGTGCGCCAGGACGGCTACGGCCAGGGGCCGGGGGTGCACCATTCGCCCATCGCCGATCAGGTCCCAAGTGCCGGAAACCTTGTAGCTCCCGTCCTCGGGATGGAAGGCAATCGCTTGCACATGCTTGGCGAGTTCGGTTCGAGCCGTCATCACGTCTGAGTTTAGCAGATCGCGTATGTTGGACAAACGGGAAAGCACGAAGCTGCGAATATCCTTGAGGTGGGCCTGTACAGAGCCGGGCTGTGCTGAAAGCAGCCGGTCGGTGATTGCGGCTAATTCTCGCTCTCGTTCGGCAATCTCAGCCGTAATCGCTGCAGAGTAACCGTCTGCCAGCGCCCGCGTGTACTCACGGATTTCCTTCTCTAGCTTCGCCTTGCGCTGGCGCATCTTCTCCAGTTCACCGCCCAAGTTACTGAGCTTCTTAGTTAGCTCTGCCTCGAATCGTTCCAAGGTGTACTCCACCACTTCGGGCCTGAGCACTTCGGCCTGGAGACTTTCCAGTAGCCGCTTTTCCAGTACATCGCGGCGGATACGGAGAGAATTGGAGCAAACAGTTTCTCCT
>JACZYA010000047.1 GCA_022571295.1 Acidobacteriota bacterium
CAAAGGTGGCAAAGCACGGGCTGCCAAGTACGACAAGAAAATCCTCAGGCGTTGGGCGAAGCTGGGGGGGCGACCGCCAAAGAAGGTGAAAGAGAAAGGGAGGACGTGATGAAACAAAGGGGGGTGTTTGAAAAAGCCACGGGTTCGGGAATCTGGTGGATCCGTTATGCCGATCAGTTTGGCCGTATCCACCGCGAAAAGACCGGCACGAAAAACCTCGCAATCGCCGCTTATCAGAAACGGAAGACTGAGGTGAGGGAAGGCCGACTCTTTCCCGAAAAGATGAAGCAGCGGACGGCGTCATTTCCCCAGGTTGCTCAAGATTTTCTCAACTACTCGAAGAGATTCAAGAGGAGCTACGGCCATGACGTTGGCCGTATGGAGACTCTGTTCCGACTGTGGCGGGACTGCCTCCTGATTGACCTCTCACCTGGGCGGATTGAAAGAGACCTTTCGGTTTGTGCGGAGCAGGAGGGATGGCGTCCTGCCACCTATAACCGCTACCGCGCTTTGGTTTCCGCCCTCTTCTCTCTGGCCATTCGGAATGGCAAGGCGACTGCGAACCCCGTGCGTGGAACCAAGCACCGGATCGAAAACAACACCCGGGTTCGCTACTTGACAGACGAGGAAGAGGCCCGTCTCTTGGAGTGCGTACACACAAGATATCCGGACCGGGGAGCTGAGATCCTCGTGGCTTTGCACTCAGGGATGCGTCGTTCCGAGCAGTACGTCACTCGTGATTGCCCCGACGGCGGGTTGAAATGGGAACACATCGATTTTCGCAGCGGCATTATTACCATCCCCAGGAGCAAACACGGGGAGAGCCGGCATATCCCGATAAACAGCGCGTTGAAAAAGACCCTTCTGGGGTTAAAAGCGTCGAGCCGCTCAGCCTATGTATTTCCCGTTAACCCGCCAGACGAGTGGTTTCCAGCGGCTTTAGACAACGTGGGGATTAGGGATTTCAGTTGGCACTGTCTGCGCCACACATTCGCCAGTCGGCTGGTCATGGCGGGGGTTGACCTTAGGACCGTTCAGGAACTCCTAGGCCACAAGAGCATCGTCACCACGATGCGGTACGCTCATCTCACCCCCAGACACCAAGCCGAAGCGGTGGAGCGCCTTGTTGGCTCAACTAGCACCTCTACTAGCACCGACCCCAACAAAGACCCCCACACCGAGTTGGTGGAAGTCGCATAAGTCTTTTGAAATGTGGTGCCCGGGGTGGGGGTCGAACCCACACGGCCCTTTCGGGCCAAGGGATTTTAAGTCCCTCGCGTCTGCCAATTCCGCCACCCGGACTTAGTGGACACGTTTACGTTTAGGTCGCGACAAAATCTTCTGACCAGCGCGTTCCATGCAGTGGGAATTGTAGCGGCTTGCCGCCACTTTGACCACTCAGCAATTTCCCTGGGCTCACGGGTGCATTCTGCCGGGCAACAGAGAAGAGAGCGACCTTTAGGTTTCACTCCCTCTCGATTCCCTACGGCTTGCAGGTCAGCTCAGGAAACGGATTGCAGAATTTCTAAGCCCTTGGGTTTAGATGGGGGCGGCGTGTAGCCGTCGGGCATGTCGCCGGTGTCAGGGCGGAGATACTGCCGGAAGTTGGGGCGAATCGAGGCCAACAGTTCCTTGCGGCTCTTGGTCTTCAACGGCTTGCCGATGTAAATCTTGCCCATCCGCTCCATCACCTTTTCCGGCAGAGCGCTGGCAAACATGAGCAGGGCCCAGGTGAAATTCGGTCCATTGAGCCGCCGCAACTTGTACAGCCACAACAGGAATGAGCCCAAGCGCCACGCCAGCGGCCCCCACCAGCTATACATCCCCGGGCGCAGGTTATTCTTCCAGCACTTCATGATCAACTGCCACTGGAGCGGGCTGAGCTGCCGGGTTTCCGTTACGCCGACTTCTTTTTCCATGCGCGTATCGTGCAGCGGAGTGAAAATCGACGGCACCAGGAAAGCGAACAAGCCGCGGCGCTCCATCTCATATACCAAGTCCAGCGTGGCCATTGTGTCTTCGTCGGTTTCGCCCGGGTTGCCAACCATCAGCGTGAACATCGGGAACCAGTTGTTCTCGTTCATTACGCGCAGACCTTCCAGCACAATGCTGGGCCAGTCTTCGATGGAAAACGGAACCGCCTTGCTGGGCATGATCTTCTTGGCCATCCGCACCGAGCCGGTTTCAAGCCCTGCCAGCGGTGCCAGGGCCTTCCCTTGCGGATGATTACTTAGGCGCGGCAGGTGTATCGGGCTCTTGGGCAGCAAAACGTCCGTCAGCTTCTTGACCAATAGGGGGTCCACCACAAAGGGCGCGATGGTGCAGTGGCTCAGAACATGGTGCTCCACCCCGGGCGTGTTGACAATCTCCGAGTACAAGTCCAGCAACGCCTCGCGGTTGGGGAAGAAGAAGGGCGTGCCGGTGTGCACCTGGCCCCAAATGAACATGTCTTCCGTCGCCAGCGAGATCATCTTGTTTCCCTCCCTGACGTTGGCGCGGACCCCCTGCATGATTTTCTCTTTGGGAAGGTCAATCTGCGGGTTCAGGTCCGGCACGCAAAACTGGCAGCGCCGGCCGCAGCCGGTCGTCATCTCGACCACGCCGAAGGTGGTGCGGGTGTCCGGCATCAGGATGGAGTCGCGGGTGGTGGGATGGGCCACGTTGACTTCGCGCGGCAGAGCCTCTCCGCGAATCGCCTTATGGAACAACGCCATCGAGTCCGCAGATTCGCTGCGCCCCTCCACCACGCAATCCACGCCTAGCTGTTCGTAACTGTTGGTCTGGATGATCTGCCAACCGCCCGACCCCCCGACAATGACTTTGAAATTTTTCCGGAAGGGGCTGGTGTTGATTTTCTCGAAGGCGAGCTTTGCATACTTGGAGTTGATGGGTTCTTTCGACGAGCCGAAAATCGAAGTATAGACGCCGGCGGCGAAGGTCACTCCCAGCGGGTTGTGGGTCGAGACCGCCACCACTCGCGTCCGGGGACCGATAAACTTGTGGAGGTCGTCGGGGTAGCAGGCGACGATGTCGTCCTTTTTGAATTCGCGCTCCAGTGACGTCTGCACCAGCCGCACCCCGGCCGGCATGTACCGGGCCGAGCCATCCGGGTTGTACTCCACCTTGCGCCACTCAGGGTATTTGCGATCCAGCACACCCTCCAACCAAACCGGCATGGACGCCATGCCCATCTGGATGAAGAAACCGGCGTGGTCAATGGTTTCCGTCAGCGGCGCGGTCAGAACGATGAGCTTGCCTCCGTCCTGCGGGGCGCCGCTCCCGTTCGGCCCTTTCGCCGGGCTGCTCACTTCCGCGCTTCCGTTGCCGCCAGCGTTTCGATTGGCTTCTATGTGGCTCATGAATACAACTCTCTTACAACTCAACTCTCATCGGGAGTTCCAACCAGATTGGAAACCGAGTCCCTATCCGCCGAGGGTTGCGAGGATTACATACGCCCCTTTCAGTTGTCTATTCTACCACACCATTCCTATACACTCCTTTCAAGCTTTGTCGGTTAGATTGCTCACTTTCGGCTTTGAACGGCGCTCAGACGTTGCTCAAAGTGTTCGCCGGCCAACGAGTCCCAGCAGGTGAAAACCGCAAGTGTTCTCCTCCCCGAGTGCCGGCTTGGCCCTGCCCGACCGGCAACACCGAGTGCCCTACCAGTGGTAGAATCAGCCGCTTCATGCGGGGTTGCCCGCCCGCACTGTTGGGAGTTCCAGCTCCGATGCCTGCTGCTTCCACCATCCGCGATCTCTCCCTGGCTCCGGAGGGCGAGCGCAAAATCGAATGGGTGGCTATCCACTCCCACACTTTGAACGCCCTCAAACGGAGCCGTCTCGATGACGGCTCGCTGCGCGGCCGGCGCATCGCCCTCGCCATCCACCTGGAAGCCAAAACCGCCTACCTGGCCTGGCTCTTCCAGGAAGCCGGAGCGGAGGTAACTGTCACGGGCAGCAACCCCTTCAGCACCCAGGACGATGTGGCGGCGGCGCTGGTCAAGCGCGGCCTGCGCGTCCACGCCCTGCACGGGGTTGATGCGGCCACCTTCGACCGCCACCTCTTGCAGACGCTCGACAGCCGGCCCGAGTTCATCGTGGACGACGGCGCCGAGCTGGTGACCCGCCTGCACCAACACCGCCCCCAACTCCTGCCCGGCGTTCGCGGCGCCTCCGAAGAGACCACCAGCGGGATCATCCGCCTGCAAGCCATGCAGCGCGAGAGCGCGCTGAAAATCCCGGTCATCGCCGCCAACAACGCCCGCTGCAAGCAGCTTTTCGACAACCGCTACGGCACCGGGCAATCCACCCTGACCGCCGTCATGAGCGCCACCAACCTGCTCATCGCCGGCAAGACCACCGTGGTGGCGGGCTACGGCTGGACCGGGCGCGGTCTGGCGTTCTACGCCCGCGGCTTCGGCGCCCGCGTCACCGTCGTCGAAGTGGACCCGGTGAAGGCGTTGGAAGCTCTGGCCGACGGCTTCGCGGTCATGTCGCTGGCGGAAGCGGCGCCGCTGGGCGACCTCTTCCTCACCGCCACCGGCAGCATCGGCGTGCTGCGCCGCGAGCACTTCCAGCGCATGAAAGACGGGGCGCTGCTGGCCAACGCCGGCAACTACGCGCACGAGATTGACGTGCCGGCACTGCGGCAACTGGCGCGCGAGCAGCGCGAAGTCCGTCGGCACGTGACCGAATACGTCCTGCGCGACGGCCGCCGCCTGCACCTGCTGGCGCAAGGCGCGCTGGTCAACATCGTCGCCTCCGACGGCCATCCGATCGAGATCATGGATTTGAGCTTTTCCGTGCAGGCGTTGGCCGTCCACTACCTGGCCCAACACGCCGACGAGCTGAAGCCCGGTGTTGTGGCCCTTCCGGACGAGATTGACGTTGCCATTGCCCGCACCCGGCTGGAACTGCTGGGCGTGCAGTTGGAGAAAACCACCGCCGAGCAGCAAGCCTACCAGCAAAGCTGGCGCGAACCATAAGCGAGGACCCACATGCCGCCATCGATTATCAAAGACCCCAAGCTGGCTCCCGAGGGCCAACGCAAGATTCGCTGGGTCGAGCAGCACGCCGCCGTGCTCAACGCCGTCTGGGAAAAATACTTGAACGACGGAACCCTGCGCGGCGTCAACGTCGGAGTCTGCGTCCCGCTGGAAGCCAAGACCGCCTACTTGAGCATCCTGCTGCACCGGGCCGGGGCCAATGTTGCCCTGGCCGGAACCGGGCCGGGCTACGTGCAGGACGACGTGGCCGCCGGAGTGGCGCAGGAAGGTGTGACCGTCTTCGCCGTGGCCGACGCCGGCGCCGAAGAGTTCCAGAAAAATCTGGAGCGCGTGGTGGATACCGAGCCCGCTTTGCTGGTGGACGACCGGGTGGAGCTGACCCGCATTTTGCACACCTCCCGCAAGCATCTCCAGAGCAAAGTCTGGGGCGCCACCGAACAAACCACTTCCGGCGTCACCAAAGCGCGCAACCTGGAGCGCGAGGGGGTGCTGGCCTTCCCGGTCATCGCCGGCAACGACGCCCTCTGTAAGCACCTCTTCGACAACCGCTACGGCACCGGCCAGTCGGTCTTCACGGCGCTGATGGTCAACACCAATCTCTACCTGGGCGGCAAGACGGTGGTACTGGCGGGCTACGGCTGGTGCGGAAAAGGCTTGGCGCAGCGGGCAGCGGGCCTGAACGCGCGCGTGGTGGTGTGCGAAGTGGACTCGGTGCGGGCGCTGGAAGCGGTGGCGGACGGCTTCGCGGTCATGCCGATGGAGCAGGCCGCCGAGGTGGGGGACTTCTTCATCCCCTCGACCGGAAGCAACGCCGTTCTTCGCCGCGAACACTTTGAGCGCATGAAGGACGGCGCCGTGCTCGCCAACGCCGGCGGGGTGGACGTGGAAATTGACGTCCCTGCGCTGGAAGAACTGGCGGTGGAGAAGCGCGAGGTGCGCCGCCACATCACCGAATACCGGCTGCCCAACGGGCACCGGTTGCATCTGCTCTGCCAGGGCTTGCTGGTCAACTTGGCCGGGGGCGACGGCCACCCGGTAGAGATCATGGATCTATCCTTCGCCGTGCAGGCGCTGGCCATCTACCACCTGGCGCGCAACCGGGGAAAGCTCAGCCCGCGTGTCTATCCCCTGCCCGGCGACATTGACCAGGAAATTGCCCGCGTGAAACTTGCAACGCTGGGCATAGCGATTGATTCGTTGATGCCGGCGCAGCAGGAGTTTCTGCGCCGCTGGCAGTAAGACGTGCGCCCGGCGGCAACCTCGACCATGAAGAGAAAAAAGAAAAAAGAAACCGCTTCGCGGCCCCAAGCGGCTGACCTGCTCCTGCTGGGCGGAACCGTCCTGACCCTGGACGACCAAGACACCGTCCACCCGGACGGTGCCGTCGCCATCCAAAAAGACAAGATCGTGGCGGTGGGGCCGCGCCGCGCCATCGAGCGCCGCTACCGCAGCCGCCGCGTGCTCGACGCCCGTGACCACCTCGTCCTCCCCGGCTTGGTCAACGCCCACAGCCACGTCGCCATGACGCTTTTCCGCGGCGTGAGCGACGACCAGGAGCTGCTGACCTGGCTGGAAAAATATATGTTCCCGCTCGAAGCTCGCTTTGTCTCGGCGGACTTTGTTCGCTGGGGCGCGCGCCTGGCCTGCTGGGAAATGATCGCCTCCGGCACCACCACCTTCGCCGACGGATTTTTCTTTTCCGAAGTGGTCGCCAAGGTGGCGGACGAAACCGGGCTGCGCGCCGTGCCCGGCCAGGGCATCTTTGACGTGCCCACGCCCGACGCCAAAAACTCAGCCGCCGGCCTGCGTCGTGCAGAAAAATTCCTGGCCGACTGGCGCGGCCATCCCCGCATCACTCCCTCCCTGTTTCCCCACTCCTGCTACACGGTCGCGCCAGAAACTTTCCGCCGGGTGCAGCAGTTGGCCGCCCGCTACGACGTTCCCGTGCAGGTGCACCTGGCCGAATCACAAAGCGAGATGACGATGGTGCGCGAGCGCTACGCCACCACGCCCGTGCGCCACCTGGCAAACCTGGGCGTGCTGGACGGCAAGGTTGTCGCCGCGCATTGCGTCTGGCTGGACGAGGAAGAAATCCGGTTGCTGGCCGAGCACAAAGTGAGCGTGGTGCACTGCCCGGAAAGCAATATGAAATTGGGCAGCGGCGTCGCGCCCGTCCCGCAGATGCTGGCCGCCGGGCTGACCGTCGGGCTGGGAACGGATGGCCCTGCCAGCAACAACGACCTCGACATGTTCGGGGAGATGGCGACGGCGGCCAAGCTCCACAAAGTACACACGCTCGACCCCACCCAGATCCCCGCCCGCACCGCACTGCGGCTGGCCACACGCGGCAGTGCCGCTGCCTTGGGTCTTGGTGAGCAGATTGGGTCGCTGGAAGCGGGCAAGAAGGCGGACATCATTACCGTCGCCACCTCCGGCCCCAATGCCCTGCCCGCCTACCAGCCCGAATCCCAGCTGGTCTATGCCACCCGCGCCGACGCCGTCCAAACCGTGATTGTGGAGGGGAAAATCCTGATGGAGCGCCGCCGCCTGCGCACGCTCGACACCGAAGCCATCCGCCGCCGCTGCCTGCGCTTCCAGCGGCAGATTGCCGCCGCCCTGCCCGACTAACCGCCCCGGCGCACCTCGAAGGTGTAGCCCCACAGGCCGTTTTTGTAATGGGAAGAAAGTTTCCAAGGGTTCAGCAAATACCCGGCGGCCAACCGGCGCAACCACACACACGCAACCGGCGAGCGAGAGGAAGCGGACGATGGCATGCGCGGCTAGATGGGGTAGCGACCGGCTTCGATGGTGGCGCGGGCGACCTTGCGCCGCAGCGCTATGGCGTCAACCGGCTCGCGCTTCAGCAACCGGCGCAGCAAGGCCAGTTGAGAACGCAGCGTGTCGCCGGCAGCGCAAGCGGCCAGGGCCGTGCGGGCGTTCCGCTCCACGCGGTCGAGCGCGTCGCGGACGAACACCTGCGTCATGACCACCGGCAGGACATCAGCTGTGCCTTTTTGTGAAACGATCTTGCGGGCGCGCAGCAAGGCGCTCTCGGCAGCGTAGGTGTCCATGACAATGTCGGCCAGCACGCCGACAACCTCCTGCTCGTCACGCAGCTTGTCCATGTACTTTTGCGCAGCCACGCCGGAAGCGAACAGAAAAGCTTTCTTGCTGGCCGCAACCAGCGCCACCTCGGCAGCGAGCGGTTCGGAGGATGCTAAACCGGCGGGCGCGGCGCTCATCAATTCGCTGGCAACTTTTTTGGCAGCGGACAGCAGCGGCAACCGACCCTTGGCGGCGCGCTTAAAAAGCATGTCCACGATCAGCAGGCGATTGATCTCATTGGTGCCTTCGAAGATGCGGTTGATGCGGGAGTCGCGGTAGGCGCGCGCGGCGGGGTATTCTTCGTGGTAGCCATAGCCGCCGAAAATCTGCACCATCTCGTCCACAATGTAGTCGAGGACTTCGCTGGCATAGACCTTGTTGATGGAGCACTCGATCGCATACTCCTCCAGCGCTTTCATGGCGTGCTGGGCGACCTCGCCACTCGCGTGGTCTACTCCCGCCAGCGCAGCATCAATCAGCCCGGCGGTGCGATAGAGCATGGACTCGGCGACGTAGGAGAGGATAGACATCTCGGCCAGCTTGTGCTGGATCAGGCCGAAGTTGGCGATGGGCTGGCCAAAAGCCTTGCGCTCCTTGGCGTAGCGGACCGACTCGGCCAGGGCGTTCTTCCCTCCTCCGATGGCGGAGGCGGCCAGCTTGAAGCGCCCGGAGTTGAGGATGTTGAAGGCGACAATGTGGCCGCGGCCCACTTCATGCAGCAGGTTTTCCGCCGGGACCTTGGCGTTGTCGAAAAAAATCGGCACGGTGGAGGAACCCTTGATGCCCATCTTCTTTTCTTCCGCGCCGGTGGAGAAGCCGGGGGTGTTGCGCTCGACGATGAAGCAGGAAAACTTTTCCCCGCCCACCTTGGCGAAGACAATGAACAGGTCGGCAAAGCCGCCGTTGGTGATCCACATCTTCTGCCCGTTCAAGCTGTAGTGCTTGCCGTCCGGAGTCAGGTCGGCGCGAGTCTTGGCGGCCAGGGCGTCGGAGCCGGCCTCGGCTTCGCTCAAGCAGTAGGAGGTCAGCAACTCACCGGTGGCCAGCTTGGGGAGATACTTTTTCTTCTGCGCTTCGGTGCCGAAATAAACAATGGGGAGCGTGCCGATACCAGCCTGCGCTCCGAAGGAGGTAGCGAAGCCGCCATAGCCCGCAATCTTTTCCGCAATGATGGTGGTGGAAATCTTGTCCAGGCCCAACCCCTCGTAGGCTTCGGGAATCTCTCCTCCCAGCAAGCCCAGCTCGCCCGCCTTGCGCAGCAGCGACTGGGTCAAGCCCTCCTTGTGCTGTTCGAGCTCTTCCGCCTGGGGCAAGACCTCGTTGGCGATAAACTCCCGGGTCGTCTGACCGATCTGGCGCTGCTCGTCGCTGAACTCTTCCGGGATGAAAACCTCGTCCGGGGAGCGGTCTTCAATCAGAAAACTTCCTCCCCGGATTGCTGATGGGGTAGTTGTGGTCGCCATGGCTGTCCTTCCTAGGCAGGAGTAATTTTCTTCAATGCCTCGATGTAGTCGGCGGGCAAATTGTGTTCCTCTGCACCTTGCACGATGCGCTGCAAGTAAAAGCGCTCGGGCTTGAGGCCCTTGCGCACCTTGCGAGCCAGATAGACCTGCGCGCCGGTCTGGTTGCCTTGCTCGTCCACCACGTTCACTTCGCTGCGGCGGTAGTGGTCGGGCACGCCTTCAAAGCGGTCGAACGTTTTGAGTTGGCTCTCGTTCACACGGTAGAGCACGCCGTACACCACCTTGCCCTCAGCGGAAGCGATGTTGGCCGTGCCGGTGCCGCCGCGGGCAATCTTGTCAAAGTTTAGCTCATAGTTCTCCAGCCGGACGACTTTTTCTTCCCCCGGCTCCCCCACCCGCTGCTTTACCTGGGCGCGGTTCATGTTGGAGGCATAGGCGAAGTACCAAATTCCTGCTTGTGCCATTCTTCCACCTTCTTTCTTTATTAGACAGGGCCGAAACGCGGCCCGTGAACCAACCGGAAACGACACTCACGGACGGAGGCTAGTTAGTCCATCCGCTCGAAGATGCCAGCGGCGCCCATGCCGCCGCCCACACACATGGTGACCATGCCGTAGCGGGCCTGGCGCCGTCGCAGCTCATACAACAAGGTGGCGGTCAGCTTGGCTCCGGTACAACCCAGCGGGTGCCCGAGGGCGACAGCGCCGCCGTTGACGTTGACGCGGGAGCTGTCGAGTTCCGCCAACTGGAAAACCGTCAGAGCCTGCGCAGCGAAGGCTTCGTTCAACTCAATCAAGTCCACCTGATCCAGTTTGAGCCCGGCCATCTTCAACGCCTTGGGGATGGCGAGCGCGGGGCCGATGCCCATCTCTTCGGGAGCGACACCGGCAGTAGCGTAGCAGACAAAGCGGGCCAGCGGCTTGATGCCCAGCTCCTTGGCGCGACGCGCGCTCATGACCACCGCCGCAGCAGCACCGTCGCTCATCTGCGAGGCGTTGCCCGCCGTCACCGTGCCGCGAGCGTGAAACGCCGGCTTGAGCGCCGCCAGGGCTTCGGCAGAGGTGTCGCGCCGAGGCCCTTCGTCGGTGTCGAAGCGAAACTTTTTCTCAATGGGCTTGCCGTTTTCGAGCACGCGGTAGCTGGCCTCGACCGCAACCGTCTCCTCTTTAAACTTTCCGCTTTCGATAGCTTGGAGCGCCTTCTGGTGGCTGGCCAGCGCGAAGGCATCTTGCTGCTCGCGATTGATCTTGTACTTGCGGGCCAGGTTCTCGGCGGTCAGGCCCATGGAGAGATAGGCGTCGGGGTAGTCGGCCACCAGCGTGGGGTTGGGGGCAATCTTGTGGCCGCCCATCGGCACCAGGCTCATGGACTCGGTGCCGCCGGCGATGATGACGTCGGCAAAGCCGCACATGATGCGCTCAGACGCTTGTGCAATCGCCTGCAAGCCGGAAGCGCAGAAGCGGTTGACCGTGCAGGCCGAGGCGCTGTTGGGAATGCCGGCGCGCAGGGAGGCGATGCGGGCGACGTTCATTCCCTGCTCCGCCTCCGGCATGGCGCAGCCCAGGATGACGTCTTCTACTTCGTCCGGCTTCAGGCCCGGCACGCGGGCGACGGCTTCCTTGATGGCAAGGGCGGCCAAGTCGTCGGGCCGCACGGCGCGCAAAGTTCCCCGGGGCGCCTTCCCCACCGGGGTGCGAACCACCGAAGCAATCACAGCTTCTTGCATCGCTCTGCTCCTACTTCCCTATTCACGTTTTTGCCGGTTCGTGCGCGGGGATCAGTTCCGCAGCGGCTTGCCGGTCTTCAATAGATGTTGGATGCGCTCCTGCGTCTTTGGTTCCCCGCACAGACTGACAAACGCTTCGCGCTCGAGGTCGAGCAGATATTGCTCACTGACAGTCTGCGACGGATTGAGTGCCCCGCCGGAAAGGATATAGGCGAGCTTGGAGGCCACCACGCCGTCGTGCTCGCTGGCGTAGCCGGAGCGCTGCATCATGTGGACGCCGAGCTTCATCTGTGCGTAGGCGGCCTCGCCCGGCACGCGGATATCGGTGCGGGGTGAGCCGGGCCGGTAACCCTGCGCAATCAGCGCCAGCACGGTCTGCTTGGCGTCAGCGATCAGTCGGTCGCCGTTCATGCTGACGGAGTCAGCGTCGCGCAGAAAGCCGAGCTGGCGGGCGTGCTCGGCGCTGGTGGCGACGGTTGCCAGCGCAATGGTCTCGAAGGTGTGGCGGACGCGGTTGAGGCGGTCGAGGTCGTCCTCGGCGGCGTCGAGCGCGCGAATCAGCATCTCCTTGCAGCCACCGCCGGCCGGAATCAATCCCGCCCCGGCCTCGACCAGCCCGATGTAGCTTTCCGCGGCGACGTGGGCGCGGGCGCCGTGCAGCGTGATCTCGCATCCACCGCCCAGGGCCATCCCGTGCGGGGCCACCACCACCGGCCCGGGCGCGTACTTGAGCGACATGGTGGCGTTCTGGAACTGGCGCACGACCAGGTCAAGCTCGTCCCACTCGCCTTCCTGGGCCGTCACCAGCAACAACACCAGGTTGGCGCCCACGGAAAAGTTTCGGCCCTGGTTGGCGACCACCAGCCCGTCGAAGTTCTCCTGCAACTGCTCCACCGCCACCTGCACCATCTGGAGAATGTCGGGGCCGAGCGCGTTCATCTTGGTGTGGAACTCCAGGCAGGCGACGCCGTCGCCCAGGTCCACCAGGCTGGCGCCGGGGTTTTCGCGCACCACTTTGCCGACGGCCCGGAGGTCGCTGAGCAGGATGACGCCGGGGCGCTCCGGGACAAACTTGTGCCGGGCGCGCTCCAAGTCAAAAAAGTAGGGCCGCCCCTCCTGGCGCAGGTAGAAGGTGCGCGGCTTGGCTTTGAGGATGGTTTCCGCCAGCGGGGGGATGGAGCGCCCTTGCTGCCGCCAGATTTCCACCACCGCATCGGTGCCCACAGCGTCCCACAGTTGGAAGGGGCCGTACTCCCAGTTGAACCCGCAGCGGAGAGCTTGATCCACTTCGACCACCGTGTCGGAAATTTCCGGCACGCGCAGAGCGGCGTAGTGGAAGAGGTCGCCCAGCATGCGCCGGAAGAGGGCGCTGACCTTGTCCTTGCCGCCCAGCAACAGGCGCAGGCGCTCGCCCAGGTCGTCGGTGTTGCGCGCCATGTCGAGCGCCGGGAAGCGAGCCTTCTGCCGCGGGCGGTAGTCGAGCGTCTTCCAGTCCAGGGTCAGGATTTCAGTCTTGCCGTTCTGCTTGATGCGCTTGTAGAAGCCCTGGCGGGTTTTCTCGCCCAGCTGGCCTTTCTCCAGCATTTTTTCGACAAAGGCAGGCAGGCGAAACAGCTCGCGGCACTCGTCGTCGGGCAGGTTCTCGTAGAGGTTGCGCACCACGTGGGCGAGGACGTCGAGGCCGACGATGTCGGCGGTGCGGAAGGTGGCGCTCTTGGGAAAACCCAGCACCGGGCCGGTGAGGGCGTCCACCTCCTCGATGGTCAGGTCTTCCTCTTGCAGCAAGCGCATGGCGCCCAGCGCAGAAAAGGTGCCGATGCGGTTGGCGATAAAGTTGGGGGTGTCTTTGGCGCAGACGACCGTCTTGCCCAAGTGGCGGTCGGCGAAGCGCGAGATCGTCTCGACCACCTCCGGCAACGTATCGGCGGTGGGGATCACCTCCAGCAGGCGCATGTAGCGGGGCGGGTTGAAGAAGTGCGTGCCCAGCCAGTGGCGGCGGAAATCCTCCGAGCGCCCCTGCGCAATCCGGTGGAGCGGCAAGCCGCTGGTGTTGGAGCTGACGATGCTGCCCGGCCGGCGCACCGCCTCTACTCGTTCCAGCAGCGCTTGCTTGATTTTCAGGTCCTCAGCCACGACTTCGATAATCCAGTCGGCCTCGCGCAGCCAGTCGAGGTTGTCCTCGAAGTTGCCCGGGCGAACGCGGTCGGCAAACTCGGGCAGGAAAAATGCGGCCGGCTTGGCCTTGCGGGCGGCGTCCAAACCGGCGCGGACGATGCGGTTGCGCACCGCAGCGCTTTCCAAACTGAGCCCGCGGCGTTCTTCCTCAGCGGTCAGCTTGCGCGGTACAATATCGAGCAAGATGGGACGCAAGCCAGCGTTGGCGAGGTGGGCAGCGATGCGGGCACCCATTACGCCCGCACCCAAGACAGCTACGGTTTCAAGGCGGAACATTGGATCGAAACTTTCAGGCGCCCGGAGGTCAGGGGCTGCCGCTGCGACTTCCGGGGCTGCAAAGCAGCCTACTGGAAGGCTCGGCGGGCGTCAAGACATTCACGACAGCAAGCGGTTGCAACCTGCCGCAGTCAGAGCGGTTCCAATGAAGTAGAGTGTGACGGTGAAGAAAGATATGAAGGCAAAGTTTCGAAGCCTCAGCGGCGGCCTGCGGCGCTTGCTGGGACGCCTGCGCTTGCCAACCCCGCGACCCAAGCGAGCGGCAGGGTTGGGGCTGGCGCTGGGAGGCGGGTTCGCGCGCGGCCTGGCACACATCGGCGTGCTGAAAGTGCTGGAGGAGAACAACATTCCGGTGCGGTGCCTGGCCGGCACCAGCATCGGCAGCATCATCGCCGGCGCCTACGCCAGCGGGGTCAGCTTGGAGGAGATGACGGCGAGGGGGCGGAAGATCCGCTGGCGGGACTTCGGGCAGTGGACCTTCTCCCGCATGGGCTTCGCTTCCAACCAGCGCCTAGAGGTGCTGGTGAAGAACTTCTTCCAGGCCACGCGCTTCGAGGACTTGAAGCTGCCGCTGGCGATCCTGGCCTCGGATTTGGTGCGCGCGCGCGCGGTGGTGTTCACCTCGGGCGAGTTGACCCTGGCGGTGCGCGCCAGTTGCGCCTACCCCGGACTCTTCCTGCCGGTGAACCACAACGGCCAGGTGCTGGTGGACGGCATGCTGGTCAGCGGCGTGCCCACCCGCGCGGTGGCCGACCTGGGGGCGACAGTGGTGGTGGCGGTGGTGCTCAACAACCTCATGCCGCCCGCGATGCCGAAAAGTGTGGTGGAGGTCTTGGGGCGTTCCTTCAGCATTGCGCAGCAGACGGCGGAGCCGCTCTGGCGGAGACATGCCGACATTGTGATAGAGCCGGACGTGGGCCAATATAGCTGGGACGACTTTGCCTGCGCTGACGAACTGATCGCCGCCGGCGAGCGCGCCATGCGCGCCGCCCTGCCCAAACTTCAGCGGCTGCTGAAGGCACCGGCGGATAAGCTCATCGCGGCCAGGTAATCCTCCCCTGCACGCTCTGTCCAGTACAATCATCAAGCCTATGCAAGAGCGGAGGTGTCGCGCGTGAAACGAATTGTGCTGGACGTGGATACCGGAGTGGACGATGCGCTGGCCCTGCTGCTGGCGCTGCGCTCACCCGAGCTCACGCTGGAAGCGGTGACGACGGTGGCGGGCAACGTCGCGGTCGAGACCGCCACCCGCAACACCCGCCTGGTGCTGGAGCTGGCGCAAGCTCCGAAAAAGTTGCGCGTGGCCAAGGGCGCGGCCCAACCGCTCCAACGCCCGCTGCTGACGGCGGCACAGGTGCACGGCAGCGACGGCTTGGGCAACGTCACCGGCGTTTATCCCCCGCCCCAGCACCCGCTGGCTGGAAACGAAGCCAGCGACTTGCTGCTGGAACTGATTGCACAGTACGGAAAGGAACTCACCATTGTCGCCACCGGGCCCATGACCAACCTGGCGCGGGCAGCGCAGCGCGAACCGGAGAGGTTCCGACAAGTGGGCGAGATCGTACAGATGGGCGGAGCCCTCCAGGTGCGCGGAAACACCAGCCCGGTGGCGGAGTTCAATGTGTACGTGGATCCGGAAGCGGCGGCGGTGGTGCTGGCCGCCGGCGTGCCGCTGCGGCTGGTGCCGCTGGACGTGACCGAGCAGGTCATCCTGCTGCGCAGTGAGCTGCGGCGGCGGGCGCTGGAGCGCGACTCAACGGTGTTCCAGTTTGTGCGCGAGTTCACGGTGCTCTATTTCGATTTCCAGCAGCGCATGTCCGGGCTCAACGGCGGCTACCTGCACGATCCGACCGCGGTGGTAGCAGTGATTGACCCGGCGCTGTTCACTTGGCAACCGGCGCGGGTGGAAGTGCGTACCGATGAAGCCGAGCGCGGACGGACGGTGGCCACGCCCGCAGCGGATTCGCCGGTACAAGTAGCAACGGCAGTGGATGCCGCGCGCGTGCTGGAACTCTTCTGCGACCGCGTCTGCCGCTAGGCCAGACCTAAAGCAAAGGAAGCCCGGCGCAAGCAACTAGCGAGTCGCCGCCGCGGTCTGCTGCGCCAGGGCGCGGGCGCGCTCGACGATGTGACGGGCGGAGATGCCCACCACGTCGAGCAGCTCGGCCGGCTTGCCGGAGGTGGGAAAGTCGCGGACGGCCAGCCCAACCACGCGCACGCCCGCTTCGCTCACCGCCCCGGCCACCGCCTCGCCCAAGCCACCTTCAGCGTAGTGATCCTCCACCACCAGCAGAGTATTTCCCGTCGCCTGCGCGGCAGCCACCAGCGTCTTGCGGTCAACCGGCTTGACCGAGTAGAGGTCAATCACGCGGGCGTGGATGCCCTCGGCCTTGAGGGTGTCGTGAGCTTTCAAGGCTTCGTGCAGGGTGACGCCGGCGGCCACCAGGGTGACCGCGTCGGCATCGCTCTGCCGCAGGACTTTCGCGCCGCCGACCGGGAACGTCTCATCGTTGCCATACAGCACCGGGGTCTTCATGCGGGTGGCGCGCAAATAGACGATGCCGGGGAGCTGGGCCGCCTGCTCAATCAGCCGCTCCATGGCGACGGCGTCGGAGGGATAGAAGACGGTGGAGCCGGCGACGGCGCGCATCATGGCCAGGTCTTCCAGCGCCATCTGCGAGGCGCCATCCTCGCCGATGGAGACGCCGGCGTGCGTGCCCACCAGCTTGAGGTTGCTGCGGGAGATGCCGGCCATGCGGATGTGGTCGTAGGCGCGACTGAGGAAGCAGGCGAAGGTGGAAGCAAAAGGAATCTTGCCGGTAGTGGCAAGGCCGACTGCGACGCCGATCATGTTCTGCTCAGCGATGTAGCACTCGATGAAGCGGTCGGCGAAGCTGCCGGCAAACTCTTCCGAGAAGGTGGAGTTCTTAACGTCGCCGTCCAGCGCGACGACGCGCGGGTCGGCGGCGCCGAGCTTTTTCAAAGCGGTGCCGAAAGCCTCGCGGGTCGCGACCGTCTGCCCGAGTTGATAGTCGGGTGGGTCCATCTTGCCCGTAGGCGCAGCGGTGCGAGCGGGCGCGGAAGCGGGCGCGGGAATGGAAACGGTGCGGCCGGCGCCGTCGAGCGGCAGCTGCTGGAGAGCTTTTTCCAGGTCGTCCTTTTTGACCGCCTTGCCGTGCCAGCCATCTTTGTTTTCCAAGAAGTCGACGCCCTTGCCCTTGAAGGTGCGGGCGATGATGGCGACGGGCTGGTCTTTGACTTTCGCGGCGAGATCGAACGCTTTGAGGATGTCTTTCAGATTGTGGCCGTCAATCTCATAGGCCTGCCAGCCGAAAGCAGCGAAGCGGCGGGCGTAGATGGTGGTGTCGTGCTGGTACATGGTGGGGTCGCTCTGGCCCAGGCGGTTGACGTCCACCAGGGCGACCAGGTTGTCGAGCTTGTAGTAACCGGCAAAGGCGGCTGCTTCCCACACCGACCCTTCCGCGGTTTCACCGTCGCCCATGAGAACATAGACGCGGTAGCTGGCCCGGTCGTGCTTGGCGGCCCAGGCCATGCCCGCGCCCACACTCAGTCCCTGGCCCAGTGAGCCGGTGGCTACGGGCGAAGGAGCGAAGCGCGGGGTGGGATGACCTTCGAGCTCGCTGCCCAGTTGGCGGAGCGTCAGCAGCTTCTCGGCGGGAAACAGCCCGGCCTCGGCCCAGGCGGCGTAGAGAATGGGGGCGGCGTGGCCCTTGGAGAGCACGAAGCGGTCGTTGCCGGGATGGGTAGGGTTGGCGGGGTCGTAGCGCATGACGTGGAAGAAAAGCGCGCTGACCAGGTCGGCCGCGGACAGGCAACTGGTGGGGTGACCGGAGCCGGCGGCGGTGGTGGCGCGCAAGGAATGGATGCGCAGGCGGGTGGCCTTCTCGCGCAACAGTTGAATGGTTTGGTCTTGTGTCATGGACGTCCTCCCGTGCCGGATTGAAGAAAAGATGTGACCCGAGGGGCCATTCTAGCAAAGTTGCGTTGCGGATGGCACCCGGCAGGGAAAACGCCTGCCGGTCGAAGCCAGACAAGGGCGAACGGTCGCCGCTCAGGCAGAGTAGCGGAGCGTGGCCGGAGTCCGGAGCGTGACCCGTGGGGCCGGGGCCAAGCGCTGGGTCAGCTTGCGCTTCAGCTCGGCGAACTGGGAGGACGCCAGAGGCCGGTCGGGAGCAACGGAAAACACCACCGCGCGGCGGGGGAAGTCCTTGCGCCGGTCGAGCTGCACCCCGGCGTCGCTGAGCAGTTGGCCGAAGAGGAGCTCGCGGTCGCTCGCATCCGAGCCCCAGAGCCAGAGCTGCTCCTCCTCCCGTTGCAGGTAACGGAGCACGGTTTGCAGGCGGCTGACCAACCGTCGGGGCGAGCCGGCAACGAAGTACACGTTCAGCTTCCATTTGCTGGCAGCGTAGAAAGCCTCGATGCGGACGGCCCACTTGCCCGCCTGATTGCGTTCTGCACTGATGCGAAATGTGTTGAGAGCAACGCGGCGCATGATGTCTCCCCGGCCAGAGCGGTCCAGCCCTCTCAGCCCGCCCCACCGAAACCTGACTAGTTGGTTAGTCTCCCCCGGAAGCTCACCTATCAGTTTAGCTCTGGCAGGAGGCCAAAAGCAAGGCACGTTTTCTGCGCTGGTGGGCAATTCTGTTGAAAGAGGGTTCCAGTAGCGGCGAAGAAGCCTCCGGCTTCTTCGTCGGCTTTATGTCCCTCCAAGAACTGCCCTATGCCGGAAAGCAACGCCAACTACCTGGTTTAACATGGCTTAGCCCTGAACCCCCCGCAACCACTATCCCACCGACGCTGCACTGAGCTACCAGGGGGGGTATCATCTCGACTTGCGGGATTAACTCGCTTAAAAGAAACTACTTAGCGGAAGGAACTAGTTTCAAAATCATGTTTTTTCTGCTTCTTTCCACCTCCTTCTCTGCCAGACCAGCCAGCGGCAACTTTTTCCGTCGTCACCCCAGAATAGCCGAAACCTAGTCCCTGCTCAACCCGCCCCACTGAACCTGACTAGAAGCTGTTGCATAACCTCCGTAAGGCGGGTCAGGGCTTTAGCCCTGACATCCGAAGGCCGCAAGAACCAAGGGCTTTAGCCCCTGAGGGTGATCCGGCGAGAGGTTATGCAACAGCCTCTAGTTGGTTAGTCTCCCCCGGAAGCTCACCCATCAGTCTAGCTCTGGGAGGAGGCTGGAGCTTCAGCGACGGCCGAGGACGCGGTTGATAGCGGCTTGGTTGAGCTTGAGCACGCCATCGGCTTGGCGTCTCTTGCGGAGGCTCTGCTGGAAAATCTCCCAGTGCAGGCTGCGCTTTTTCTCCAGGAGTTGGGCCCGCAAGGTATCCCGCTCCTCCTCCAGCCGGCCCAGGTCAGCCTCGGTGCGCTCGAGCACGCGGAAGGCTACCCACTTGCCCGCCACCTGTTGGGCTTCACTCACCTGGCCCACCGGCAAGTTGAAGGCGGTGGCTGCAATGCGACTGACCGGACCGAGGTCGGGAAGGGTGGTCTCCCGATTGACCAGGGGGGAGGTTTTTACTTCGAGGCCGGAGCGGCGGGCCGCGCTGGCGAGATTGCCGGAGTCTCCGGCTTCTCCGGCCAATTGCTGGGCGGCCTCCCGCGCCAATTCCGCGCCGCGCTCCTGGCGAAAGCCGCTCTCCACTTGCGCGCGAACATCGTCGAACTCGGCGGTATGCGTCCGGGACACCTCTTTCAACTGCATGACCACAAAGCCGGTTGGCAACCCCACCGGCTCGCTCACGGGGGCGTCCGGCTGGCCGGCGGTTTCGGTCGGCAAGCGGAACGCCGCTCCCTGAAAATCGAAGTTTCCCCCGAACTCGGGCAAGACCTGCTGACGGCTGAAGAGCGGCGACTCCAGCACCGGCCACTCGTCGGCCTGGGCGGCCTGCTGGAGCGACTGCCCGGCGCGCACGGCTTCTACGATCTGTTGGGCCTGAGCGAGCGCTTGGTCCTGCACCGTGCGCTGCCGCAGGAAGGGTTCGATCTGGCCGCGCACTTCCTCCAACGGCAGGCTGCGCCCCGCCTGGGGGGCCAACCCCTGCACC
>JACZYA010000173.1 GCA_022571295.1 Acidobacteriota bacterium
AACTTGGCGGCAACCCAGCTGGAAAATCTTCTCTTCCGGCACCCCGGCCACCGGGAGGCGCTCCTCAACCTGGCCTACTGCTACTCCCGCATGGAGCGCACCGCCGACGCGGTTGACCTCTACCGGCAAACCCTGGAGCTGGAGCCCAAGCTCTTTCCGGCCCGGCTCAACCTGGCCCTGCTGCTGGCCCAGGAAGAAAAGTTTCCCGAGGCGGCGGCGGAGTTCAAGCGCGCGCTCGAACTCAAACCAGACCTCTACCAGGCGCGCTTCTCCTATGCCTTCGCGCTCGAGCGCTCCGGCGACAAGGAAGAGGCTCTCAAGCAATACCTGCGGGCGGCGCAGCTTGATGCGAGCGCGGTCGAGCCTCGACGGGCCGCCTTGTGGATGCTGGTGGAGAAAAAAGATTGGACGCAAGCGGAACAAGTGCTGGAGGAACTGCTGGCGCTCGCGCCTGCGGACTTCGAGCTGGTGCGGATGCGGGCCAGCCTGCTGCTCAAACAGGGCAAGGACCAAGCAGCCCTGGCCGCCTACGAAAAGTTCCTCCGAGCGGTCGCAGCCAACTCCCCAGAACCGAAGCAAGTGGCCGAGGCGCACTGGCAGGCGGGGCTTCTCTACCGAGACCAGGGAAAGACCGAGCAAGCTCTGGAACATTTTGCCGCCGCCGGGCAAGCGGAAAGTTACGAAGCACAGAGTTCCATCGAGCTGGCTCGGACACTGGCTTCGCTGGGACGCACCTCCGACGCCGTCCCCCACTACCGGCGCGCGGTCGAACTCCGACCCGAAGACGCCGAGCTCCGCGCCGGGCTGGGCCACGCGCTGCTACAAAATCGCGACTTCCGCGAAGCCGCGCGCGAACTGCTTCGGGCGCTCGAACTCGACCCCCAGCGGGTCGAATCCTACAACCACCTCGCCTCCGCCTTCCACCTGAGCGAGAAACCCCAAGGCGCGGTCGAAGTCCTGGCCCAACGGGCACGGCTGGCGCCCGAAACCCCCGGCACGCTCTTCCTGCGGGCGGTGAGCCACGACCAACTGGGCCAGTGCGTAGCGGCGATGGAGTACTACCAGAAATTCCTCGACACCAAGCCCGATGGGCAATCCAACCAGTTCTTCCAAGCCGCCGGCCGCCTGCGCACGTTGAAAAAAACCTGCCGCGAACAACGCCGCCGGGTAAAATGAAGAAGCCGAGGGAGTGAGGGGAAAGGGGGGATCAGTGTCGCGTGCTTTTCTGGTGCTGGCGCTGTTGCTGGGGACGAACCTGGCCGCCGATGAGCTGGGCGACCTGCGCCGAAAGTTGGCGCAGGAAGCCAACCCGGCCAATCGAGCCAAGCTTACGGTGAAGCTGGGCGAGCGGCTGCTGCGACAGGCACGGAAACTCTACGCGGAGGGCGCCTACACCGACGGCGACCTGACGTTGGAGAGCTACCGCAGCGCCCTCCGCACCGCCGTCACCGACTTGCACCAGTCCGGCCGCCGCGCCCGCCGGAAACCAAAAGGCTTCAAGGCCCTGGAAATCCACCTCCGCAAGAACCACCGCAAGGTGAGGGATATGGCGCGGGGGCTCCCCCTGGGCGCGCGCGACACAGCAGAAGCCACCGTGCAAGAGATGGAATCCCTACAGAGAGAACTTCTGCGAGCCCTGATGGGGGTCGAACAACGGGAAACGAAGGAGGAGAAACAATGAAAGCCGGGAGGAAGTCCGTCCTGGCGCTGGGCGCGCTGCTGCTGGCAGCCACGCCGGGGCCGATCAGCGCCCAGCAGACCGACTACTTGACGCGGGATGAAGTCACCGAAGTGCGGGAGGCACAGGAACCCGTCAAGCGGGTCAGCCTCTTCCTCAACTACGCCGACCTGCGCCTGGCCGCAGTCGAAAAGATTCTGGAAGCGGCCTCGGGCGGCAAGCCGCCGCGCGGGGACGACTTGCAGGACGCCATGAACAACTACATCCGGGCGCTTGACGATGCCGCCGCCAACCTGGAAATCTTCCTCGAACGCGGCGGGGTGGACCTGCGCAAGCTCCGCCAACCGCTGCGGGAGATCGGGACGGACCTTCTGGCCCGGCTCAAAAGCATCCGGCCCCCGTTTGAGGGGGCGCGCACGGACTTGCGCTGGGACATGGAGGACGCGCTGGAAACCACCCAGGACCTGCTCACGCTGGAAAAACAAATTCCCGACAAGCCCATTCCACCCAAGATTCCCACCCTGGTCGGGGCGGCGGGCGAGAAAGAAAAAGCTCGCATCCCCGGACAGCCGACCCTGAAGAGAAAGAAGGAGAAGCCGCCGCAGGAGTAAAGCCGCCGGCGTCCGGGACGCCGAACCCGCCCAAGGGATGGACCTGCAAGACAAAGTCAGCCAGTTGCCCACCCAGACCGGGGTGTACCTGTTCAAGGACGCCCAGGAAAAAGTGATCTACGTGGGCAAGGCCAAGTCGTTGCGGGCGCGCGTGCGCTCCTACTTTTCCAACGGCAAGTGGCTGGACGCCAAGACCGGCTCGCTGGTGCGCGAAGTGGCTGACGTCACCAGCATCGTGGTGGACAATGAAAAAGAAGCGCTGGCGCTGGAAAACAACCTCATCAAGCGGCACCAGCCGCGCTTCAACGTGCTGCTGCGCGACGACAAAACCTACCCTTACATCAAGTTCACCGCCGGCGAGACCTACCCGCGCATCTACGTCACCCGCCGCCTAAAGAAAGACGGTTCGCTCTATTTCGGCCCCTACTTCCCCGCCCGCCTGGCCTACCGCATTGCCGAGCTGGTGCACCGCTGCTTCAAGGTGCCGTCCTGCCGGGTGGACCTGACCCGCAAGCACGCGCGGCCCTGCCTGCAGTACTACATCAAGCGCTGCCACGGCCCCTGTGTGGAGGGGCTGGTCACCGACCAGCGCTACGCCGAAGCGGCGCGGGACGTGCGCCTCTTCCTCGACGGCAAGCACGGCGACTTGCTTGCCAGCCTCCACCGGCGCATGGAAGCAGCCTCAGAAGCGGAACGCTTCGAGGAAGCCGCCGTCTACCGCGACCTGCTGCGCACGATGGAAGAAGTGGCGGAAAAACAGAAACTGGCGGCGGCCTCCGGCCTGGATACCGACATCATCGGCTACCACTACCAAGCGCCGCTGCTGGCGGTCAACCTCTTCCACGTGCGCAACGGTCGGGTGGTGGACCGGCGGGAGTTCTTCTGGGAAGAAATCGAAGAGTTCCACCCGCAAGAGTTTCTGGGCGCGCTGCTGAAGCAGGTCTACCTGGACGCCGCCTACATCCCCCACGCCGTGCACGTGCCGGCCGACTTCGAAGACCGCGCGCTGCTGGAAGAGCTGCTGAGCGAGCGCAAGGGCCAGCGGGTGGAAATCGCCCTGCCGCAGCGCGGCCCCAAGCGCGCCCTGCTCGACCTGGTGCGGAAGAACGCCGAGCACAGCTTCATCCAACGCTTCCGCGTGCTGCGTCCCAACTCCCAGGCCATCAGCCAGGCGCTGGAAAGCGCGCTCAATTTGCAGGTAGCGCCCAAACGCATCGAGAGTTTCGACGTCTCGCACCTGCAGGGGGCGGAAACCGTCGCTTCCCTGGTGGTGTGGGAGAAGGGCCGGATGAAGAAGTCCGACTACCGCAAGTTCATCATCCGCAGCGCGCTCCCCGGTGACGACTTCGCCGCCCTGCGCGAGGCGGTGGGGCGGCGCTATCGCCGGCTGCAAGAAGAGAAAAAGCCGTTGCCGGATTTGATCCTGATTGACGGCGGCTTGGGACAGTTGCACGCCGCTGCCGCCGCGCTGGAAGAGCTGGGCATCATCAACCAACCGCTGGCGTCCATCGCAAAAAAAGAGGAGATCATCTACGTCCACGGTCAGGAGGATGAGCCGGTGGTGCTGGAGCGCCACTCGCCCGTGCTGCACCTGGTGCAGCAGATCCGCGATGAAACCCACCGCTTCGCCGTCACCTTCCACCGCCAACGCCGCGCCCGGCGCGATCTGCGCTCGGAGCTGGTCGAAATTCCCGGTGTGGGAGAAAAAACCGCGCAGAAGTTGCTGGCGCGTTTCGGCAGCCTGGAACGCATCCGCCGGCTAAGCGCGGAGCAGCTTGCCAGCGCGGTGCCGCGCCGGCAAGCCGAGCGCATCGTCGCCGGCCTGCGCGCCGCCACACGCAGCTAAGCAGCGCCTGCCGCCACGGGTAGTGGGTCCGTTTAAGTAAGAACGAGAAGTTCACGCCGAGCCCCCAGGCCCCTGCCTGGGGGAAGCGAAAATCCCTGCGGCGGGGGCCGCAGGGCTCGGTGTGGTTTGGGCCGCGTTCCGAGTCGCTCAAATTAAGACACTACCCAACCACGGAAAGGGTTGTCAGAGAAGGCGTCTTGTGCGAGAGTCTGGGAGCAAATGGGTACACAGAGGGCGCAGGGAACCCCGATGGCAGAACCCTACGCGGAAAAACGCCGCAGTCCCCGCATCATGTGGCGCATTCCCTTCGTCGTAACCTGGACGCCGCAGGCGCCGGTGACGGTGCGCGAACAAGGCGAAACGGAAGTGGTCAACGCGCACGGCGCCTTAATCAAACTTTCCACCCCGGTGCGGCTGGGTCGGAAACTCAAGATTCTGCGCCCGGGAAGCCCGCTGATGCAGATCGCTCGCGTGGTGAGCAACCTGGGAGAAGACGAAGCCGGAAAGATTCGCATGGGCGTGGAGCTGGACCACCCCAACTCGGACTTCTGGGTGGAGTTGGCGCGCTGAAGCACCTCAGCGAAAAAAAGCGCAGCCGATCCGCCGCAAACCCTGGGCCAGCCGCTGCGCATAGACCCGCCGGATCCGGAGTTCCGCCGTCGGCATGATGGGCACGTGCAAACGGGCGTGGAAGGTTTCGGGCAAGTCGAACGCCTCATCCAACAGGAAACTGAAACCCCCGAAGCTCATGTCCAATACCCGCACCACCTTGGTGCCGGAGTTGCTCCGCAGCACCGCATAGGCACCGCTGCCTTCCAGTGAAATGCGCTCATAGCGGCGCTGGTTCCGCGCCTCGTTGACGAGGTGCTGCAAGATGCGTACGCACAAGTCGGACCACTTAGGATCGGTATTGGGTCCCAGGGTGGCCGGCTCGATCGAGATCGTCTTCATGCCCGGCGGCAGGCCCCGTTCCGGTTCGACGACGTAACTGAACGTAACGTAGGCCTGCTCGTTCGCACAACCTGCAAACAGCGCAATATAGAGCAATCCACCCCTAAGAACCGCCGAAGAACGTTTAACGAACAT